>WIAF01000007.1 GCA_014055465.1 Nitrospira sp. CR1.1 | reverse complement strand
CCCTGAATTATTGGAGACCGTCACGTGAGCTATGCTAGGTTCGCATCGCCGCATAGGCGGCTTAAACCGATCACGCCCAGGCCAAATCCTCAGGTCTCGATCGGTCTACATTTGCGGGGCGGGTCACCCAGGCCAAATCCTCAGGTCTCGATCGGTCTACATTTGCGGGGCGGGTCACCAGGCCAAATCCTCAGGTCTCGATCGGTCTACATTTGCGGGGCGGGTCAACACAGGAGCTAACCTCCACCGCTGTGGTGTAATAGATGGGGGAAGGTCAGCTGAATAAAAAAATATTACTTAAGCTCACGGGAGAAGGTCAGAAACGGAGGACGTGCACAGAGAACCTTCTCCTGTCCTGCAGATCTGGAAGCAATGAAATTCGAGATTATTCTGAATGAACCACAACAATCCGCTGGCATTAATGAGGAATTGGCGTTCATCTCATAAATTAGTAGCAACGTAATTGAACAAACCGTCACGGAAAGGCGGTCACTCTGATCGTTGACAAAGCTTTGAATGTGCCAGAAGTGACACCGGGGTGCTTGCCAATGAAGTCTGATCTTGAAAGATTGAAATCCACATAACGCTTGTTGGCCTCCAGAAATTGGGACACACACTTACATTAAATGACTTACGACAGCAGCAGTATAGGATCCTGCTGCATGCCAAGATGCGGAGTCTCTCCGTGAGGAACGTTATCCTAGAGATAGTCTCAAAAAAATGCGAACGATAGAACAGAAGAATATTGACCTTCCCAGAGCCAGGACTTCACCTCCCAGATCTTGGAAATGGTTTCAGCTCCCCAGCAGCTCGCTTTTTATAGCAGCGTTGGCAGGACTCTGGTGCTGGGAGCAACATCATTCTGAGAGAACTCGTCTACTAACGGAGTCGGAGGAAATTATTTTCCAGACGACCGTGACAACTGCGACCGCCCCCTCGGGAAGGAAAAAAACTGCAGATAGGAACGAGTATCCATATCTGCTGGCCGCACAGGTGCTTGATGTCCCGTCGCCTCCGCGACCTCCTCAGGTTCCCCCAGTACCCTCAGCGCCTCGCCCCTCAACGGTAGCCTCGTCGGAGGATGAAGAATGATCAAGGTATATGAGGCACTGCAACGTGCCCATGTGGAAAGGCAACTTGCAATTTCAGCGGGGCATGCTGCCCATACTGAAATCATGGCACCAGAGATTCCACGGAACAACACCTTTCCACGCTTGAAAATGGCCTCGGAGATGAGGAGATTGCATCAGAACGTCATCGCCTTGCTACCGAGATCTCAGAAGGGAATTATTCAGTTTATCAGTTCGCGCAAAGGTGAAGGGACTTCCACCATCGTTCGTGAATTTGCGCTCTTTCTGCTGCATCATCGAAACAACTCCGTCCTTATCGTTGAGTCTGGCTCTAAGAATTATGCGCAGCATCAAGCATTTGGAATTAGACCTCGTAAATCCATGCCGTGTACTGTGCAGAATGGCGTGTGTATTGATGAATACATCTCCCAGGTGGGAGACTCTCAGGGATATTTGTGCTGGTTATCCGAAGAGGCTGTCTCAATGGCAAGGCCAAAACATTTGGCAGAGCAGCCGGTCATTTGGAACACTCTTCGAGCGAGTTATGATTTCGTCTTACTGGATTGTCAACCTATAAGCGACCAGGACGCCGCATTGAACCTCTGTGTGGAGACGGATGGAGTGGTCTTAGTACTGGAGGCCGAAAAGACACGATCTCGTGTCGTCTCAAATCTGAGGAATCGAATTGTCCAGAATGGTGGCAAGGTATTGGGCTTGGTGTTCAACAAGCAGAAATATTACATCCCTGACTGGATATATAAACATCTATAGTGCTGATAGGTAGAATGTCCACATTCTTAGTATTGCTCACCTGCTGCGCTGCATTACTTGGCCCACTGCTCGAAAGAGTTTCATACGCTGAGGACGGGGCGCCCGTTTGGTTAGGACACGTAGTGCCCGATCGCACCATTCACGTTGATAATGGAACTTCCGCTAGTTCGGACAATAATTCAGGCACATCAGATTTTCCGCTGCGATCAATAGCTGCAGCTGCCAATTTAGCCCAAAGAAATCGCAAAGCCGGACTCAGCAGCAGAATCGTAATTGCTGCAGGAATCTATCGCGAACAGATAACCTTGAAACCCGACATACACAGGGGAAATGTTCCTATTGTGTTCGAAGCTAGTGAGCCAGGAAAAGTCATTATTTCGGGTTCGGATATTTGGACAGAGTGGCAGCCTAAGCAAGGCCATATCTATGTGCATTCATGGCCCTTCGAGTGGGGGTTGGCACCGTATCCTCCAGGCTGGCAAGATCATGTCAAATTAGCTCCGATCGTGCGAAGGAGGGAAATGGTATTCATTGATGGGAAGTCCCTCGATCAGAGACTATCCTTTTCCGACCTCAGTGAAAGAAGCTTTTTTGTTTCAGAGTCTACTCAAGAGCTATTTATTGCTGTGCCAATCAATACACACATGTCCAGTGCTCGGGTCGAAGTGGCGATCCGTTCAGGTCTTTTCACTGCTACATCGAGCGATAACATTGTGTTGCGGGGCTTAGTGTTTCAGCATGACGCGACTCCTGTTCAGGGCGGTGCGGTGATCATCACTAATTCGCGTAATATTCTGATTGAGGACTGCATACTTAGATGGAATTCATGGACTGGTTTAAGTTTCAATAATGTGCAGCACGCAACTGTTCGGAGAACTAGATTGAACGAGAATGGGGGAGCTGGGTGGACAGCCTGGAGAGTAAAGGGACTGCTGTCCGAAGAAAACGAAACCTCCTTCAATAACTGGAGGGGCCAGAAAGGCGGGTTTCTTGGTTGGGGTGTGGCTGGGGTGAAGCACCTCCAAATTCATGACGCAACATACCGAAGGCACGTGGCGGTCAAAAACAATACGAGAGGTTTATGGCTTGATTTTGATAATTCGAACATACTTTTGGAGGAAGTATGTGTCCGTGGAAATTTAGGTGATGGAATCGATATCGAAGCCTCACAAGGTCCTATCTCAATTAAAAGAAGTCAAATAGGTTACAACAAAGGCAGCGGAATTTTCTCTACAAATTCGCGCTATGTAACTATTGAGGATAGCCTGTTTCAGCAGAATGGAACCTCCGAAATTAGGATTGTTGGCAGCGCAGAACGAGAGGTAACAAACTGGGAGACTAAAACGAGACTCGCTTTGCAGGCGGGTCATTGGACAGTGCGCCGGAGCCTATTCGATGGTTCGTCCAGCGGGCTACTCCTGGAAACTGGTTCCTGGCCACATTTTTTCGAAAGCCTCATATTCTATCAAAATGCGTGGGCTGGTTCAGTACTAGAAAAACCTTTCAAAGTAGAGAGTTCCCGCCTTCCTTTCCCTGAGTGGAGAAAACTGGTCGGGCAAGAAGACAATACACACTTTTCCAAAAACGGATTTGATCCGCATCAAGTTTCCTCAGTGTCCTGCACCGAGCCGTAAACTTTCTAACTCACTGAGGTTTATACGCTTCAATTAATAAGTTTCCAAAGACAACTGGATACCTATGGGAAAGCCGAGCATAGAACGAGGAAATGCTTTTTCTCCAGGGGGGGCGGTTAGAGAATTTGGAAGCGGATTTCAGGAGAGATACAGGGTAGATCCGAACACTTTCAAAACCAACATTCTGGCACAGTCTTCTTATCTGTCTCTGATAAAAGCTTTTCTCTATTGTGCCTCGGAACCTGTCTCGGACCTCGGACAATCGCCGTATTGGATCCCACCCGTTTGGTTCTAGCGAAACGAATTTTCCCCCGGGTTCTAGAATTCGAAATATCTCTGATAGGGCCTGCTCGTAACTATAAAAATGATGAAGTGCTTCTATCACGGTCACAGTGCTGAGGGAATCGCTCCTGATTGGGAGATTGTGGACATCCATCGTAAGATAGTGTGGCTGTTTCAGGTCAAATACCTCGCATCTTTTTTTTGAGACACCCAGCGCAACGTCATTAATATCCCCAACTAAAAATCTCCTCCCGAATTGCTGCAGCACAATCGCTTCTCCCGCGACGTTCCCTCCAATATCGAGGATGAGTCCTGGTGAAACAGGTAGATGCTTCCGTATGAGGTTGACCTTAGCTTCATAGGCCGGATCATTTTTCATGCGATCTAGTGGATTGGTTTGAAAATACCAGTCTTTTCTGTTCGCTATGTGCGCTCTCTCAAATTCGCGCTCTTCCGCGATGGTTGGAGAACGGAAAAGATAAGATAATGCTCCCACGGTAACCTCTTTGAGACTTAAGAAATACTCATGTGGTTCTTGTGTGTGAAAGGTAGCTATTTCAGCGAGAAGGAGTGATTGTATATCTCCATAAGAGAGGAATAGTTGCGTTCGGCCGAATACTTTAGCTCATACTCTGTACGGGCATTTTGTCGCATCTCAGCACCTATATCGGAATTCTCAAAAAAGAAACGCGTCTTTCTCACCAGGTCATCGACTGAACCATTCCGAAAATGAAAACCCGTCTGACCGTTTCTAACAAGTTCAGCTGCCGCGCCAACATCAGACGCTATGACTGGTGTCCCACCGGCATATGCCTCTATAATGGTAAGCCCAAATGTCTCATAAACTTCGGAAGGAAAAATCAAACAACTTGCACTGCCAATTAATTTGTATGTCTCGCTCTTGTTCTTCCTTCCTAACCACCTGATAGTCGTATCGTAACCTGCAGCCTCTTCCACCATAGGAGCTAGGGGTCCGTCTCCCACAATGATTAACTGGATCGTGCCGTCCAATTCTTCCCATGCTTTGAGCAATAGGCTAAGGCCTTTCTCTTGTGAGAGTCTCCCAACAAAAATCGCAAAATGTCCTTCCCCTCTACCAACGCCGGGGTCGTGATCAAGAAAATGCGGCTTAACCCGGATGCGGTCAGCCGAAAGCCCTCCTTCAATAAATTTGCTTCTCGCGAATTGAGTCGGAGCGATATACGCCGAGACCTTTTTTCCCCACGTTTTCAGCCATCGATGAGTGGTTAACATGGCGCTGACTGCTACCGTGGATGCCAGACTCTGCCTATAGCACCGATGAATAATGCCCGGCCATGGGATATTCTTGCCAACACAGGATTCGCAAACGTGGCCGTCACGGAAAAATATGGCCGCCGGACACAGCAACCTGTAGTTGTGTAAGGTCTGAATAACAGGAATACCCTCTGAACTAGCCGCATAATATGCTGATGGTGATATGAGTGGGAAGGTGTTATGGAAATGTACGATATCAATGGAATCATGTTTGATTAGACGACGCAGTCGCTCGTGGACAGACCTGTTCCAAATCGTGTTTTTCAGAAGTGTTAGACTGCCATTCCGTAAGATGTCAGCATTACTCGAGGTATATTCAATGATTTGGTGACCTTTCTTCCGAAGAAGGTTTCGCTCCCTAACGAAAACCTCATCTTCACCGCCTGGCTGCAAATAGAAATTGTGGACTAACAGTATTCTCATGGAGACTTTTTGTGCATGTGCGACGAAGGTATTCTGCATATCCCACCACGAGGAAGAACGCGATGGGGGGATGCCAGATCAAGTGCACCGTAAACATCGATCGTACCGATATGATAGCCAAGACCCCAAGAGCTTCTACCGTCAGACAATGCGTCACGTCGTCTTGCGTCGTCGTGCAGACCTGCTTTATTAAGATCGCCCATGCCATGACGAAGGCAGCAACCATCAAGAGACCGGTCGGTAAACCTACACCAAGGACGATTTCCAACCAAGTGTTAAGTATTGAGGAATTCCCTGCGGCCATCGTATCGGCAATCCCTGTGAAGCGGCCTCCCGCGTATGCTCCGTATCCGAGAAAAGGTCGAATTTTGAACATTTCCCAACCCAATACCCACAAATTTGTTCTCCCCGAGAGAGAGGTAAAATCTTCATCCCTTTGTCCTCGAAGAAGAAATGTCCCTAGCTGATCCAAGGACGAAGTCAGCATAAAAATGGCTGATACAGCAACCGGAATCGCAACCAGAAGGCCGACTCGCCTGCTAGCAAAGAGGATGAGTACTGCTGCGACACACAGGCCGAGAAGTGGGGACCGGCTCTGAGTCAAAATAGAGGTTGTTAAAGCAACGAGAAGCACTAAGAAGTAAAGCGCTCGGTGGTGTGGATGGAAAATTATTCGCGTGATGGCTACACTAGCCAAAATGGCGCTTAGTTCCCCTACACCATTGGTTTCGAATGCGGGGAAAACGCCTCTGATCGCAAAGCCTAGCATTCCTACGTCGTGCAATACCGCCAAATCCGGCCAGATCAGAACTCCGATCCATACGGTGACGATCAAAGAAGACAATAGCAACCAGGTCCAATCAAAAAATGTTTTGATGTCATGGATGCTGTGAATTGAGGCTATCACTGCAGCAAGCAATGCAATATCGACTAAATACTCGGTCGACTTGTAGAACGTCCACAGTGGATAAGTTGACCACATCACAGAAAGCAGACAGGTGACTGTGTATGCGGTGAGTAAGCCTGGTAGTCCTTTGATCAAGAAGTGAACCCAGTCTGGCTTACGCAGCATCAAGCGGTAAAGTAAGACAAAGCCCATGACGGCTACGAGCCCAAGTCGGAACACAGCGAGGAAGTCGAGAGGGTTCGTATTTGCCGCCTCGCTGGTACGAATGCGGAACACAAGCCCACTCAACATCATGCAAAACCACAGGGCGTGCCACCACGAGAGTTCTTTCAGCAAGCGCAGGGATTTAGCAAGCGCAGGGGTGAGCGCACGGACTGCCATCACCCCAAACGGGAGTGCAATCAGGCTAAGTGCCGCGCGTTCGTAACGCAAAATCAACATTCCCATTGCCCCGCCCAATAGCGCTGCGAGAATAGTGGAATACCCATTGAGGATAGAGTTGTCTTTAGTCACGCAGCAGTGTCTCTCTTATTTTGGCTGTAGCACCCTCTTTCCCTCCAGTAGCTGGGGCAACCGTTACCTTAGAATACAAAAAATTCAGATCCTGCCCTCTTCGATTCCAGGTATAGTGCCCGCGGATTCTTTCCTGTCCCGCCTTCCCCATGCGGACCAGAAGGGATCTGTCAGCGGCCAGCTGTTTCATCGCATCTGCCATGTCTCTGACGGCCTGTAGCGGATTCACAGCCGGTATCTTAAAACCCGATTCCATGGTCACCTGGACGCCAGGGCCACCGATGTCGAGGCAAATCACTGGTCGTCCCGCGGCCATGCCTTCAAGGCAGACCCAGCCCCCAGAATCGTGCAAACTTGGATGCACAAGAACCTGGCATCGCATTAATCTTTCCATACTGTTTTCGCGCGAAAGGCGCCCGAAAAACCGAACCCGCTCGGCTACGTGCAGACTTCTAGCCAATGCCTCGAGGTATTGTCGTTCAGGCCCGTCGCCTACTACCCAGAATTCGGCACGAGACACGCGGGATAACGAGAATGCTCGCAATCCCAGGTGGATCCCTTTCCAGTGGAGAAGTCGGCCGATTGCTATAAACCGAAACGGCTCATCGTCGGCTGGGAGCAAGGGTGCAGACTTAAGATCTGATTCACTGAGGCTCGATTCACCAAGCAACCTAGCTTCCTTGAGGCTAAAAGAGCTTATCCGCATGGCCGTTTCTTTAGTTGTCGCCAGGATTATACTGCTGCGCTTCGCAGTGAGACGTACAAACGGATCGTGTTCACCCAACCAACGAGCAACATTTCTACATCGTTCGTAAACCTTCCCCTTTAGGCTGAAGTCTTGCATAAAATCTTCTGGCGCAGACTCGCCGCCACCGATTGGACCCCAAATAAATGGAACAGACAGCAAAGAAAGAAAACTAGGCGCCCAGTACTTCACGAATGTAGCGTGATGGATCAACTCAAAACCTATGTGCTTGTGCGCTTTCTTCGCGACAAAAAAAATTCCCAACTGCCAAAGATAGTAGTAAATCTGAACCCCTCGCGCTCCGCGCTTCCAGAATCGTGTCCATTGCGGAAAGTCGTAGTAGAGGAACCGCAAGTTTGGAGAAGGGTGGCGGGCAAGCTCGGCTTTAATGGCCGACGCATTGCTGGTTCGGGTGATAACCCAGACGTCGTGATATCGGGCCATCTGGTGGGCGACATTCCAACCGACTCCAGGCTCCGATCCTTTCCCCGGTTCGCAGGCGTAAGCCGAAATCAAAACCTTCAACCGCTTCATTTTCCACTTTCCCAAACGGCACCCCACCAAGCTTCCGTATCCGAATCGGGGCATAGCCCTTGACGCCGAATTCTCCGATGGTGCTGATAGGCACACAAGCAAATAAGCGCCTCAGATTCGTTGTAAGTAAGGCGGAGCAACTGCTGCCGGAATAGAACCGTTATCGCATGGTTCTTGGCTTTTATTGGTGGCCAGCGATATATCAAACGACCGACCTGTAGCAAATAGAATGAGAGATCCAAAAGAGGAAATCCATGGCATGTACCATATTCCCAATCAATGACGGCAAGGCTTTTATCGGGCCTCTCTATAATGTTCCAGGGAGCAAAGTCGCCATGGTGAAATACGACGGGCCAGTTCTGGTGGCTTAGCGATGATAGCCAAGACTCATTCGGCAGGTGTTCTTCGATGTCTTGTATCCAAGGATGATCTCTTAACTCGACCGGCGATGAGCTGACAAAAGAGCAGAGGAGAGGAAGGATGCCGTCGTGCAGAGGAAAAGCCGCCTTCACGGGCCGTCCAGGAATTGGCGCCAGCACTAATGCTTGCCCTGCGCCGAGTTGACCAGATTTCAGAAGGGCGGGCGCGATGCCCGATGGCAACGCGCGCAACACCTCCGCCTCCCGGATTATATGCTCCTGTGCTTGTGGTGCCTCGCCGTACTTGAGGTATCCAACGATATGTTGCCTGTCCCAAAGTTGTACGACAAGCTTTTGCGCAGGGCCTGGTGTTCCAATGAGAATGGCCTGTGATACCACCTTTGGAAAACATTCCTCGACAAATTCCCTAATGGGCCAGAAGTGGCTGCTGTCGCCTGTCAACCTACCGGTTCCCGTCATGGACTTTACCCGCAAATAAAAGCGGTAGAGTTTTGCTGTATCACGAAACGCGGGATAGAATGCGCTTTCCTTCCAACGTTGCAGGAAGCTCGACCCCGTTATGTAGAGGCGGGCATTCCTCCGAGAAGGAAGAGGGTAAAGCGAGCATGAAGGAGGGAGAAAGGCAAGCGGATTCATGTCAGTAGTTGATCTAGATATTGCGGTTCAATGCGCGTTTTCCCATATAGTCGAGTATCACTGCTTCAACTTTCTGGACGACTTCACTCAGTGGCTTGCTTGCGTCGATGATACTTGTGTGGCGAAGTTCTGCCAGAAGCTTCCTGTATGCGACCCGCTGTCGACATGTTTCTTCGAGTGGGACTTCCTGCTTTCTCGACTGCACAACCACGGGTTCTGCATCTAAAATGATAGTGAGATCCGGTTGTGGAACGAGTTTTCCAACCCAGCGTGCCAGCCAGAGCGGACCACCGTAGCGGTATCGCTTCGGGTCGACTAGAATGTCGTGATAGTATCGATCGGACAACACCAACGTTGATTGGATTTTATCTAGAAACGCTGTCATGAAGTATCCGACAGTGAAATCGAGCCACCACAACGCAAGTTTCGTGAGGGAACTGAAGAGACCGCGTGGTACCGCTCGCTGTGGATGCGGGTTACAACGCACGCTTGCCTGTCGATGTCCAAAGAAGGGGCGAAGGTGGTAGACGTTCTTACGACGAAAAGCTGGCGCCAAGTGTCGTGCGATTTTTTCAATGACAGTAGACTTTCCCACACCATCCGGACCCAGGAAGGCAACATGGATTCCAGTCGGCCGAAGAATCCGTCTGCCTATCCGGATCCATTCAAACATAGTATGACCTAAAGAAAATGGAACGCGTCTTCTGATCTCGGAACTAAGTCGAGGCAATTGCCCCTGTAACTTTGCCCAGTCATTTCGCGAAACAGCGTCCCTGATCAACTCGGTGTCACTTTGGCCCCAGAACCTGGTTAGTTGATCTGCACAGCCTGTCGGGTCCTTTTGCCACTCCAGGTAAAGATAGCGCTCATGGCGATCCTCTAACCGTCCCTTGTCAATCTTCTTTAGAAGGTAATAGATAAAGGCATGGCGTGGTGATGGAATCCACATGTTCCGAAAATGATCGGATTGGGTCGCTATCTGGATTCGATTTTTGAGAATTGGGTCCGCCGCAAGTAACAGGCTCCCGGAACGGAAGTAATTACCGCAGATGTCGGGATGGAAGAAGTGGAGAGTTCCCGTGGCATCTCTATGGACGCAGGCGAGGTACCAGGCTGTTTGCTCATGCTGCAGCATTTGAACAATAGGGAAGTGATGATTGCGGAAAAAGGAAAACAGGTTCTTTCTTAGAGTACGCAAGGAGTCCGGGGCCACAATAAAATCGAGGTCGCCTTGAAGACTATCTAGGTAGAACCTATAGTCACCAACGACCACGTAGGCGACATCGCTTGAATCCAAGTACCGCATTAGCCTCTCTGCCATGTCTAGCCTGGAGCTTGGCATTGATGTTAGCTGAGTTGGCGGTAGTCGTTCAGCGCTTTGTCTGCGATCTGTGTCCAAGTCAGGTGCTCCATGACATATTGCCGCCCCTTACGTCCCATTTCACTCCAATCGTCTCTCATTGAAATCAAGTGCCGCAGTCCTGCGGCAATAGAGCCACCATCTGCTTTTACAAGAACACCACAGCCGCTCCGTTGAACATAGGGAGCAATCCCTGCCGAATCGGTTGCCAATACCACCAGACCCGCTAACATGGCTTCCAGAGCAGCGATCCCAAACCCTTCAAATCTCGAAGTTAGGACAAAGACATCTTGTTGTACAAGAAACGAATAAGGCGGTGAATAGTCCGGTTCAACAAAGGTGACGTTTGACGAGATCGATAATTGCTGAGCTAACTTTACAAGGCGTACTTTGTCTCCTAGATCAGGACCTTGGATGAATACTTGCATGGCATGATCTGAGCGAAGTTGCGCGATGGCACGAAACAGCAGGTCAAGTCCTTTGTGATAAGCATCGAGTCTACCTCGGAATACTATGCGGACGGGGCCTTTCTTCTGAGGCCGGTGATTCATGCTAGCTGGTGCATTTTCAGGGAAAAAGCCGTTAGGTACGGCGAGGTAGATGGTCTTTAATCCAAGTCCTTTCAGATATTCAGTGTGTCCCATGTCGTATACCTGGACAGCTTTGGCGCGGGCAAGAAATCGCTTCTCTATTAAATGCCAATACGGCCATTTCAGGTAGGGGCGTCGATTAAACAGTGCTGGATGATAATGTGTGTGAGACGCTGCTACATAGGGAATGCCAGCTGCGCAGGCAATACGAGCCACTGTAAACAGAGCAGGATTGAAACAGCCGTTCAGAATGATGATGTCCGGCTTTTCTGATCCCGCGGACAAAAACTGCTTTAAGTCTGGTGATATGGAAAATGGATTTCGGCTAGTGTTTCGTCTAAATGAAATGATCCTTATTCCATCGCTGGTCGTATAATTACTGGCAGAGTCTCCCTCGCATAAAATAGTGACATCTTGATGAAGTCGACCAAGTCCTTTTACAAGCCCGTCGACTGCAGTCGCGGTTCCACCAACCAGTGGGGTGCCAAAAGGAGGGTAATGTCCTAAGTAGAAGATAAGCTTCATTTTCATCATCTATACAAGTTTTCGATTCAGAGACATCGTTTTACTTTTCTTGAGATGAAACCTCGCTTCCATATGCCGTCTGAGAGCTACGTCTGTTTGGTAGTGAGCAACCTGAAATCGCTCACCAGTCAGGTCATACTTGGTTTCAACCTCATCCCAAACTGGCGTGGCTTCCTGCTTGGCACAGAAGGCTTCGAGGGGTGTGTGGCCGTTCAAAGAGCCGTGAGGTCGCGCCCAGTTGTAATCGTGTTGCCACTCGGTCAACCGGCACTCCACGTCAGGTGTTCGAGGATCAGTCACCGTCAAGGATTCCTCTCAGTCGGTTTTCTGCGAGCGTTCGACTTTGCCATTCAAATGCGGAGAGGCCGGTCGATTGGGACGGAATGTGATGCAGTAATGCATGAGCCACGGCTGCACCGCCACCGCGAAGAATTTTCGGCCACGGTCAGTTTGGACCGGCTGCACGGGAAACGGAATTTCTTCGATGAGCCGCTCCAAGAAGAGCAGCGTATTGGCCGCGGTGCGCCGAGGGAACATGGCCAGCACGCGATACCGTAGGCTGTCACCAACGGCAGTGTATTGATAGCAGCCCAGGGCAATCTTGCACGGGTCGAGTTGTACGCGGTCCCCCGGAGTCAATCTGGCATACCGATATCGCGTCTCCCGCCGAAGAGGACGAACCGGTGGAGGCATGTGACTGGTGACCAGGACCTTGTGACTGAAATTGAGCGAAAGGCTGGGCTCATGATGGCGCCGCAGTTCGTGTCGGATCCGGCGGGCCCCTAATTTCCGCTTACGAAGTGTTGGATAGGAGATCACGCATCGACGACATAAGATCCCGGCATCTCCCGTTTCCTGATAGAGGTGTCCCCGACATAATCGCTTGCGCATATCAGCATCCATCCGGACAGGTTAGGTAAAATGATGTGTGCAAATCACACACTACAAGTCTTTGAATGACTGTCGACCAGGTTGCCTGTCGAGCGTCCCAAGAAAAATCATGATATTTCGATTTTGTGCCGTGGGTCCTTAGTGGTCCTCTGGGCTAGTATGTTCGCAAACTGTAAATTTTCATCGTCCGTAATCAGCTTGAGGCCGAACATTCCAATGTGGAACAGCTGGTATCCAAAGCTGCGCAACAATTGCATAGTTTGCTTGGCCGACATGCCAGCATTTCGTAACCGTGCATCACTAATTTCCACCATTAGGGAATCGCATAGCCCACTTTGCAATAGCTCGGTCATACCTTGCAAAACCTTCAACTCGGCACCCTCGACATCGATCTTGATGAGCCGTATTTGCCCACTAATATGACTGCGCCAATAGTCATCGAACCTAATCGTCGCCACCTCTTCAGGCATGTCATTGTCAGAGAAAACATTCCCATTCATTATGGTTGCAAGGCCAGAATTTTCTGTTGTTGCACCTGTAAGAAAGGCAGTCCCATCCTCATCGGATAATGCTGCTGCTTCTACTCGGACATTATTTACTTGGTTAAGACTTATGGAACGGAGCAGTCTTATTCGCATCGAGGATGATGGTTCGAAAGCAACTACTCGTCCACCGCTTCCTACTTGCATAGCTGCCAGTACCGAGAACCAGCCCAAGTTTGCACCGACATCGATAAAAGTATCTCCTGGCCGGAGAAGTCGGCGAACCAGATTTGATTCTCGCATCTCATAATAACCAAGAAAAAAAATCGATTGCTGCGAGTATTCTCGGCAATCAGTAATTTCAAATTTTCCAGCGCCGTAGCACGAGGTAGTGACAATAGGGCGGTCCGGATATTCGATCTGAGCAGTGACCAGATGAAGGAAGAGCCGGACTAATCTTCCGGGTAATGGGAGATTTCTGGTCATCTTCTGTAGAGACGTTGCTCTCATGCCGGCTTAAGACCATCAAGATGACTGCTAACAGATTTGGCGCAGCCGTTTAAGAGAATTGCGATGCCCGACAGATTCAGGAAGACAACCAAAGCCATAACACCAGTGGTCCCATAAGATTGGACGATCGGGATGCATAACGTGATCGATATTAGAAATTTGACACCGTCTACAATGGCTAGCGTCCGGGTCTTTTCAAGAGCGAGCAAGACATAAGAAAAAGGCTTTTCAAGGAAAGTAAGAAAGTACGCAGCCGCAAAAAGTATGAGCACTTCTTCATGGCCGACTAGGACATTGCCGTAAAAGACCGAGATTAATTTGTCTGGAAATATTGCTGCGGCCAAACAAATGGTAATCACCGGTATGGCTGCCCACTTAGTAATATGTTGAATAAAGCGGATGGCGGTTTCCAGTCCTTCGGTCGCAATGACCCTCGAGGCGCGAGGTTGAATAATATTATCTAGGCTCAAAAAGGCAACATGGAGAACGCCTACGACATTTCTGCACGCAGTAAGAATGCCGACTGCCTCACTTCCTCTGAAGAAACCCAATGCCCAAATCAGAGGATAAGTGGTCAACTGATTGAGATGGGTTTTAATCAATAGCCATTTGGAAAAATGCCAGTGACGGATCAAGACTCGCTTTGATACATGGAAGTCGACCGCGATAGCCTGCATGCTGCACAGGCCAAGGACTGCCGCAAGCCCAGATGTGACAGAAATTACCCATAGTGCGTTCACCGCATCTACGAGGTTAAGCCGAATCAGCAAGATTATGGCAACCAGCTGACCCAGATAGCTGATGGAGTCATTAAGCAGTGCGCTTGCAGCCCGGCCAATGGCAAAAAAGTATCGCCTAATAAAGTCTTGCAGCTGGAATGTTGCCGCCGTGGTGGCCAGTGGTAGGGCAAGCAGCTCCCCCTGCGACGCTGGAAACATCACCTGACTCAAAGCCATGCTGGTGTACACAAAAACGAAGGAGCCAGTGGAGAAAACAAGCTGTTCGGCTAGTACCGCCCCATAATAAGTCGGTCGATCCTCTGCGACTTGCTTCGGCCCAATGCTGAGCATTGGTGATGTGATTATAGCCGTCTGAAGGTTGTTCAAAAACTGAACCAACATCCAAGCCAACGTGAACATCCCGAATACACTCATGCCCATGGAACGAACTAGTAAAATTCCAGTCAAGAAATTTGTCCCGCTTACCAGCGCCTGATCAGCAATGGACCACTTAACGTGGGCAAGATGATTGGCCGCAGCACTAAAGGGCCATGATCTCTTCATGAGAGTAGGTGTCCCAATTGCTCGTCAACCACAGTGATTAGAGCCCGTCACTCTCCCACCTAAGCTTTAAAGCAAACCCGAACAACCCAGGATCGCCAAAGTTCAATATGGTTACAGAGTTTTAGCGCGTATGAGCCGCAAGTTCGTGCTGCAGCACTTTGAGGACAAAGAGTGAATTCGTCCTAAAATATCGACGCCACAACCTTCCAGGTTCTGTCATCAAACGAAACGCCCACTCCAGCCCATTTCGCTGCATCCATTGAGGAGCCATTCTCTTGCAGCCCGCATGGAAATCAAACGCGGCTCCCACACAGAGCTGTACGCCTTTGATCTGTTGCCGGTGATCGTAAGCAAAATGCTCTTGTTTAGGACAACCAAGCCCCAAGAATATAAGCCCGGCGCCACTGCGATTAATGCGCGCTATCGCCTCCCGGTCTTCCTCCGGTGTGAGGGCGCGAAAGGGTGGAGATTCGGCACCAAGTATTCGAAGGTTGGGAAATTGACGGAGAAGGTTGTGTTGTAATTGCTCCAACACTGATTGTTGACTGCCATACAGATACACGCCCACACCTTCCTGCGCCGCCTGTCTGCATAGCCGCAACATCAGCTCCGGGCCATAGACACGATCAGACAGACCTGCTCCGTAGAATCGGTTCAGCGCCCATCGTACCGGCTGCCCATCCGGTGCCACAATGTCGAAGTGTTGTATTTTTTCATTCAAGGACGGGTCCTGACACGCTTCAATTAGGCCATGCACCGGCAGGTGGTCCACCAGCATGGGAATTCGTTCCTTCGCGGCCTGCATGATCAGAGCTGTCGCTTCCTCATAAGATGTTTGGCTAACGCTCACCCCGAAGAGGTTGTGCTTGGGGGGTAACCCGGATCGGAGAAGCGGCCCAGATGGTATCGAGCGTTTTACGACTGGGGGAACCGAGTGATGTAACATCTCTGCAATCTTCTGCCGTGGCGGCTGTAACATTCGACCTGTATCCTGGGATCACATTGATTCGATTATGCCGCCCCCGAGCCTTTTATCACGACCGGAATGGTCTTGAAGATAATTTTGAGGTCCAACAACAACGACCATTGATCGATATACTCCAAGTCCAGCTCCATCCACTTCTCGAATGAAAGGGAGCTGCGTCCATTTACTTGCCAGAGACATGTGAGGCCAGGCCGTACGCTGAACCTGCGCCGGTGCCAGTCTTCATTAAATTCATGAAAGTCCCGAACGGGGAGTGGACGTGGTCCAACGAGACTCATATCCCCTTGAAGTACGTTGATCAGCTGAGGCAATTCGTCCAGGCTGGTCTTGCGGAGAAACCTGCCGATTGGTGTGATCCGAGGGTCATTCGAAATCTTAAACGCAGCGCCGTGCATCTCATTCAGATGTTCCAACTGAGATTGCATGTGCTCGGCTCCCGAAACCATGGTTCGAAACTTCAGACACCGGAAGCGTCGTTTGTTGAGGCCAATTCGTTCTTGAACAAAAAATACAGGACCGGCGGAGGTAAGTTTGATTGCGCCGGCGATAATGCCGAACCAGGGCAAGAGAAGGATGAGCGCCGGTAACGCGATGAAGATATCAATTCCTCTTTTAAGTAAAATGGCCTTCTCTCCTATCGCACCGGTATGAAGAGTGACCGTGGAATGCTGTCCCAGGATGTCAAACGTAGACCTGGCAAGTTTTGGCGTGAATAAATCGCCCAACACACGAACTAAGATGCCCTGTTCTTCACACTGGGCAACAATATGTGCGGCCGCCTGGTGAAATGACCGCATGGGCAATGCAATGAGGACTTCGTCCACTTCGCAGGATCTTAGAAATGCCGGCAAACTGTTCAATGACGTAACGACGGGAAACTGCTTGTGGTTCCGAGCGTCAAGACCATGCCAGGGCTCATCGGCAAACCCGATGAGCCGATAGCCCAACTCGGCCTTCGCGCCAATTTCATGCGCAAACTTCACGGCTCGCTGATTGGTTCCTACGATCAGAACATTTCGCAAATTTCTTCCATTTCGCCTGACCCATCCAACAAGCGCGCGCAGACTTGATCGACCCGCGCAAGTCACCCCGGTGACAATGATCCAGAACGCCGGGAAAAACCCCCGGGACACCATTTCAATATCGAAGAGAACGGTGGCGACCGCCATCGACAGGGTCCCCACACTTGTCGCCTTGACGATATCGCTCAGTTCGTCCCGCCGGCTGGACAGGCGCTTCGATCCATAGAGTCCGAATGCGGAGAAGATCAGATACCAAGCTACGATTAAGACTCCAATCAGGATGGCATTTTCAATTTTGATTCGCATCGCCAAGAATTGCTCGAAGGCATACAAATCATTTTCCTGAGCGTAGAAAAACCACGTCACAAGAAAGAATGTGGATCCCAACAGAAGTAGATCGGCAAGCTTAAGTGCTTTTGACAGAAGCTTTCGACGAAACTGCACAGAACATCCTTTTAGAGTCGCAGAGGAGGAACGGTCCGCTATCAACGCGTAGCAAGTGTCTCCCATAAATGCATGGTGATCGCCACCAAAATAATGGCCATGCCCATTCGGCCCTAGGAACAACAAACGTCAGTGGATCGTTTAGCGCCATGTCATAGCATTGACTACTTACGTACAGAAAAATAATAGGTTGCATGAATTTGGAACATGATTGGCGCACAAGTGATTGTTTCTGCATTCAGTTTAACTACGTATACTAACCAGCCGGTGCAAGTTTGGCTCTCAAAAATGAGTCGCGGAAAACCATTCATCATCCGTCCCTCGCATACTCAGGCAAAGGTATTTGTCCGCCGCCTACTCCGGAGTTCGCTGCGAACCTCACGATCGCCACGAACGTCCTGATCGAAGCCGCTGGCATGTTTCCAGAAGGCCATGGCGTGAATATCGTGATCATTACAGGAAGTACTCAAGACGACAGCCCCATCGAAATGGCTGGCTCGAGCCCTTGCCAGAATGGTCGGGTGCTACTGGTCGCCGCGGTGGGAATGAATATACCTTGCAAAACCGTACTATCAGAATGAGTTAGACATACTCATGTCCATCTCCTACCCCCTAGCTGATATGTCACGCGCATGAAAATCAGAGGCTCAAATACCCGTTCGAAGACGAGCGCTGCAGAGAGCAACCTGTCTTGCAGACGGTTCCCAAACTCGTCGCAGCAAGGAAGGTGCGCCTCAAGCCGCTGATCACCCCTCGAGTGCCTATCGAACCGGCAGCGTCAGCCTACGCCTTGATGATGGCTGGCAAGGCCCCTTACATCGCGCTGCTCATCACCTATCCTTCGGATCGCGCGGGCTCCTTGTCACGCGCCATCACCTCGTGAAAGGGCCAAGCAGGGCGGGCCATCACGATGGGCATCAGCGGCGCGGGAAACCACATACAGGAGATGCTACTCCCGCCGCTGCAGGCCATGAGCGGAGTCTCGCTTCCAAGTATCTGCACCGCCGCAAGCATTTCCGCGAATACCCTGGCCGGAAAAATCCACACGGCCTGCTGCCCCAGCGACGCGCGGTCGATCTTGGAGAACCCCACGATCAACAGCGTCCTGATCGACACACGTCATGACAGCCATGCATCACTCGTGGTGAAAAGTCTTCCGGCAGACACACTTGCGTTCGTGGAGAAACCCTCAGCCTGACAGAGGAGGAGGCTACACGACCTACGTGCCGCCTGTGAGAAGACAACTCCCACCGGGCGACGTTTAACGCTGGGGTTCAATCGACGGTGTTCTTCCCATGCGATGTAGTCCCAATCCTCCCTTGCTTCCCGTAAGGATCCGTTTGTCATGTTTGATCACGCGGATTCCACGGAACCGCTGACCGAGGAATCCTGCGGTCAGGGGAGGCAGTCGGATAGGAGAAATCTGTCATTTCGTCGATTGCATGCAGGCGCCCTGTGGAGCCCTGCCTACCTCAGTCTTTGCCGGACGTATCAGCTTCATCGCTCAGGCATCACAGACGATCAACGCGGCGTTGACCTGACGTTGGGCGAAGGATTCATCGGCATGATTGGCGATTCGACTGAGAGCATCTGGAGCCTTCCAAAGGAGCGGTTTGAAGCCATGCCGAGGGAAATCCCCTCGTACGGACGACTTCACGGGGACTCGGATGCTTGCCGGTTCAAGGAACAGGTCTACAAGACGGTTATTCGAGAGAAAGGTTTCCAGAGGAAATGACCGAATTACTACGAGCCGTCGAGCAGAGGCTCCCGCCAATCATTCCCTTCGAGAACACTAAAACGGTTATGCGCACCTGCGTTCTTGCTGTGGAAAATCTGCAGAACGGCGCTGTTTATCACCTCCAATGCAGTGACTTACATAGCAGCCCGTGTCGACAACCGCGTGAACTTGCTCCGATGGTCATCACGCCGGCCAAGCCATGGCTCGTTGCTTCTGAGTAGGGTATACCGTTAATTGCAGTTGACCTGTTCGTTGTTGTCTTGTAATAGGAGGGTATGTACGAGTCGTACTATGGCCTACAATTCAAGCCCTTCACCTTAATCCCGAATCCGGAGTTTCTCTATCGCGGAGAGACCCACCGGTTGGCTATGGCAACGCTTGAATATGGAATCCTCAATGAGGCCGGATTCGTTGTGCTGACCGGGAACCCTGGGATGGGCAAGACCACATTGCTTCAGCAACTCTTGTCAGAGCGTCGTGACCATTTCACCATCGGACTGATTACCAATACCCATGGGGCAATGGACAGCCTCCTGCCCTGGATTCTGCTTGCATTCGGCCAAAATGAAAAGAAGCTGGAGAAGCTCGAAGCCTTCCATGCATTTCAACAATTCCTTGGCAAGGAAGCTGCCGCACATAGGCGGGTGCTGCTGATCGTAGATGAGGCGCAGAATCTCGACGTCGCGCTCCTGGAGGAGCTCAGGTTGTTATCGAATCTCAATCGAGACAAAGCTCCTGTCCTTCAGATCATTCTCTCAGGCCAGCCGGATTTACGACAACTCCTCCAACGCAAGGACCTGGCCCAGTTCGCCCAGCGTGTCATGGTGGACTACAACCTCGAACCATTCAAGGAAGAAGACAGCCTGGGTTACATTGCGCATCGTCTGCGGATTGCGGGACGAGAGGAGCCACTTTTCACCGACCAGGCCGTCCGCATGATTCACCGGCTCACCGGCGGCATTCCACGCCTGATTAACCAGCTGTGCGATACCGCCCTGACCTATGGGTTCGCAGAGGACTCCCAATTTCTTTCGACCAAGACGGTGGCGGAGGCTGCGAAAGACCGGAGTAAAGGAGGCATTTTCCCGCTCTCGGACACTGACGCGCTGACGGAGTCGACACCCGAACAGGAAACGGCTGAACAGACTCAGATCGCTACCTTCGCATCACAAATCTCTTCCGCGTCAAGTCGCGGCAAGCGGTCAGCCGACAACGCGCGGGCGTCCGCGCCCCTACATCCGCCCAGCCGAGACGGGCAAGAGGCCTACGAGCAGGGCCTCGCGCTCAAGAAGAGCGGTTCCTATAGAGACGCACTGGAACAATTTTCTCTCGCCGCCCGGGATGCGGCGTTCGCATTTAAAGCGATGGCACAGGTCGGGATTTGCTTGAAATCGCTCGCTCTGCCGGAAGACGCCGTCATGGCACTTCAAAAGGCTTTGCAAGCGAAGCGTTCTTCCTCCGCAGATACGATCCAAGTGCGATACCTGCTTGCGCGCACCCTTGAGTCCTTAGGTCGAACCGACGATGCGCTGGAACAATACCGTTGGATCGGACGAGAAGATCCCAACTTCAAGGATGTCGCCGAACGACTCGACCGACTCAGCGGCGGACAGGCCCGACCTACTCGCGAGGAGGCACCGAGCAGCGACGGATCCTCCTGGGTGACGCAACTGCAGCGTATTCTCGGCGCATCCAAGTAACCACCTACCACCCGTGGTATTTTGACCAAACCAAGCGCGAGCCCTCCAAATCGATTTGGACGCAGCTCGCGTCGGCTCGATCACATCGCCCTCAAGTTTACCCCTGCGCCGACCGATGAGGAGTGCAGGGGAGTGTCTTCATGGCCTTAGAAATCATTGAAATTGTCGAGGACGACCAGAGCCAGGCCAAGTTGTTGGATCAGATTCTGCGGCAAGCGTCGTTCCGCACCAATGTCGCGTTCGACGGGCCGGCCGGCATGCAGGATGTCTGGCGCATCAAACCATCCTTGATCATGGCCGATGACAATCTTCCCGGACTGACCGGCAGGGAGATGTGCAAGCGCTTGCGGCAGGACCCCTCCACCAAACACATCCCGATTATCGTCATGTCGGGATTTTCCTCCGAGGAGCGCCGAGCGGAAGCCTTAGATGCGGGAGCTGACGATGTTATCGTCAAGCCCTATTCAGGCGCGGAACTCCTGGCTCGCGTGCGGGCGCTGCTCCGCCGTTGCCGGCAGAGCCAGGCGCAAGACGAGGAACTCGCCGAGGATCTCGCCCTCACTGAAAACCTGTATGTCGCGGTGTACCGGGGAAAACACCTGACGCTCTCCGCGCAGGAGTGGAAAGCGCTGCGCCGGTTGGCGAGTACGGCCGGGAGCGTCGTTCCTCGCGAGGAACTCAAATCCTTGCTGTGGGAAGACGAGAGCCTCATGCACGACAGGGAGCTCGACCGGTGCATAGAACAGCTGAATCGGAAGTTGACGGACGAAGCCCCGCCTGCGGCTTGCATTAAAACCGTGCCGGGCGGTTTTCGTCTGGCGACATCAACCTCAGAGAGTTCCGGCGGACCTCCGGTTCAATAACGCATCGGGATGACCCGCCGCAGTCCACACATGCCCGGCTGCCAATGCATCCAATAACCACGACATCTCCCCGGGAACAAGCCGGGCCCGTTTCCTCGCTCGCCTCCAGTCCTTTCTAATGCGTGCCTGCACCGGCGGACTCAGCTTCTTGCCCCAGCGATGAAAATCAGCCAGTTCCTCATACTTTCCCATTAGGGCCTGAACCCGTTTGAGTTGGGAGAGCAAGTCCTGTTTTGCTGCCGTTCGCCCCGGCAACCATTCCGTCTGATACCGGATCGTCTTCAGGGCCAGGCGCAAGGCATGAAGGCGCTTTCGCCGGGGGTTGTCCGATGCGGCTGCGATGAGCCGTTTGAGCAGGCATTCGTGCTCATGACGCAACCCGTCGAGCCGATCGGTCAAGGAATACGCAGGGGAGGTGATCCTGGGAAGCCCCTGCTTCCAGACAACTTGCTCGATCCGGTGATAGATCTTTGTGCGGTTCAGCTTCCTGATCCTTTTGATGAGCCGGTCATCCACCAAGGCCAGATCCTGCTGCGGAGCATCGCGGGTGACCAGATAGTGACGGAACACCTGGAGCGCTCGGAGCTTGCTTAAACTTCGGACACAATCCGCCATTGCGCCGGCGCGTCTCGCCTCCCCATACAATTCCAGTAATGCTTGAAGTCTTCGGCAATGCGTACGAATGGCGTGGATCGTGCCTGCATGCTCGTCGCCGGCAATCACCTGCCGCAACAACCTGAGGACCGTGGCCTGACTGGACGCGGCCATGTCGACCAACCCTTGAGTAGGGGACTGCGCTCCTGTATGAATAGATCGTCGCGCGCCTGCCATAGCGGTCAGTCCATGTCTGTGCGATGAGGCGACCGGACATCACCTATCGCGTGAATAATCGCGCTACCGAACTGCTCGAGTCTGTCTCGATGGAGGATGCTGATGGATTGCCTCTTATTTCGACATGGCATTGCGTACGATCGTGAGGACTGGCGCGGAAATGACCATGACCGGCCGCTCACGGAGAAAGGGCTGGTCCGCGCCCGGCAATCGATCAAAGGCCTCCTGACTCTGGGCCTCATTCCGACGCATATCCTTTCTAGCCCGCTGACGCGCGCGCTTGAAACAGCCAGGATCTTCACATCGTTGATTCCCGCAACGCCACCGCTACGGATCTGCCCGGAACTCAAGCCCGAGGTCGCCCCGCGCGCGCTGATTTCCCTGCTCAATACACTGCCGTCCGACGGGGTCGTATTGTGTGTAGGCCACGAGCCGCACCTGAGCGCGACGGCCGGAATTCTCCTCACGGGTAAGCCTTGCAAAGGGTTCTCGCTTAAGAAGGCAGGCGCCTGCCTTCTTCATCTCGAAGGATCCGTACGTCCGGCAAGAGGCCGGCTTGATTGGTGGCTCACGGCATCTCAGTTACGCGCACTTGCATGAACCTGCGCATCGGCGCGGAGACTGCTGCTCAGGCAAACGATGATATCCCGTCGATGATGCGGCGCACGCCGGCCGGCACAGAAAGGGCAGGGCGTTACCAGCGATCCCGAATCAGGATGCCTCGTCATCCCGGGTAGTCGTAATAAACTGCAGCGGCCGCTTGAAGACTTTCTCAAACAGATCGCTGCGGCCGCGCGCCGCCCAAATTTCCAGTTCAGCATCACCTGAGACCTGCGCGGTAATGACCACGGTTTTCCCGAGCTTGACATCGATACTCTGCACGACTGAAAACTGGCTTCGGTCCAATCCGTCCGCGATTCGCAGCAGCGCCGACAGGACATTGATGACGCGCTGAGAGCCTTCCGGCAAGGCCGTAAATTCATCATGCTTGCGGGTGGGAACCGAGCGCCGATGGTACCGGGCGACATTCGCGATCAGATCGATTTCCTCAGCGGTAAACCCCGAGAGATCGCTGTTCTTGATCAGGTAATAGGCATGTTTGTGATGTTGCCGTGAGTTGATGAGATACCCGATATCATGCAGGATCGCGGCACATTCCAGCCACTCGCGTTCCCGTTGCCCGAATCCATGCAACGCCTTCGTCTGATCAAAGAGGCGCAAGGCCAATCCCGCGACGTGGAGGGCATGGGTCTCGGAGACATGGCATCGATGGGCGAGGGCCAGGATGTTCCGTCTACGAACGTCGGGAATATCCCGTTCCGCCTGGATACGTTCGTGATGCCGTTGAATGAAATCGTAAATAATGCCTTCGCGGATGGCCTTATCGCAGATGGTGAGTTCGGACTTCTGTAATACCTCAAGCAGGATCCTGAACACCATGGCGGCCGGGAGCAGGGTATCCACACGCTTGGGATCAAGTCCCGGCATGGCCAGACGCGTCTTCAAGGAGGCCTCGGCCAGGCGCTTTTCGACGGCAGCGATGTCCTTTGCCGACACCTTGGCCAGATTGAGCTGCGGAAGCGGCCGGCCGGTGCGTTGCAGATGGATGACCTCCGCCAGGTTTCCCGCCATGCCGGACGTCGCGATGATCTGTTCCACCCGCTTGGTCTTGTACGAACCCAAGGCATTCTTCAGTTGAACGGTCACGGCGGCTTCCAATTCCCGGAGCATCGTCTTCGACGGCGGCGTTTTGGACAGGTAGAGATCTTTTAACCGGATCGCGCCAAGCTTGAGACTCCTGGCCTGAAAAATGGCCTCGCGGTTCCCAACGATCACCTCGACCGAGCCGCCGCCGATATCAATGACCAACGTCGGCTGCTCAGGCAGGGCCACGCTGTTCTGCACGCCAAGAAAAATCAACCGTGCTTCTTCCGCGCCTGTAATGACGCGCACGGTCAGGCCGGTTTGCTGTAGGACGTGATCTAAAAACTCGCCGCCGTTTCGCGCCTCCCGCACCGCGCTGGTCGCGACGCCTTCAATCTGCTCGTATCCCTTGTTCCGGGCCAGGGTCACGAGTGTCCGGATCACTTCCAACCCTCGCATCATGGCCTGGTCCGACAGGCGCCGGGACGTGAAGACCCCGTCGCCCAGGCGCGTCATATCTTTAAAACGATCCAGGATTTTATAAGAGTAGTCCGGCTGGACCTCGGCTAACACCATGTGAATGGAATTGGTGCCGATATCGAGGACGGCCAGCTTGGGCATCTACAAACTCGCGGTAGGAGCGACGTGCCGGATGTTCTTGCCTTCAACCATATAGACGACAAGTTCCGCAATATTGGTGGCGTGATCGGCAATACGTTCGAGCGACTTGGCCACGAACGTCAGGCGGATCGCGCGCGTGATGGTGCGCGTGTCCTCCAGCATAAAGGAGAGCAGTTCTCGAAACAACTGTTCGTTCACCTCATCGACGAAATCGTCGTCGGCGCAGACCTTCCGCGCCAACACCGGATCGGAATTCACGAAGGCGTCCAGGCACTCCTTGACCATGCGCATGGTCCAATTGGCCATGCGTGGAATATCGATATAGGGTTTGAGCTGGGGCTCGCCGTTCAATTCCAATGCGCGCTGGGCGATGTTGTCGGCCAGATCACCCATCCGTTCCAGTTCGGAAGAAATCTTCATCCCGGTTGTGACAAATCGCAGGTCGCGGGCCGTGGGTTGCTGAAGAGCCAATAATTGAACGCACAATTCGTCGATCTCGACATCCAACCCATTGACGTCGTGATCCTGCTTGATGACGTCGACCGCCAGATCGGAATCCCGATCCACCAGCGCCTGCAGGGCCTGCTGAATCTGCGATTCGACCAGGCCGCCCATGCGGAGCAACTGCTGCTTGAGATGTGCGAGGTCTTGATCGAAGTGTCGTTGCATGATGCCAACTCCTCTCGCGATTTATCCGAATCGCCCGGTGATGTAATCTTCGGTTCGTTTGTCGCGAGGCGTGGTGAAAATGGTCTTGGTGTCGCCAAATTCCACTAACTCCCCCATGAGAAAAAACCCGCACTGATCGGACACTCGCGCCGCCTGTTGCATATTATGCGTCACAATGACGACCGTGTACCTATCCTTCAAGTTATAGATGAGCTCCTCAATTTTACCCGTCGCAATGGGGTCCAGCGCGGAGCAGGGCTCATCCATGAGGATGACCTCCGGTTGCACCGCCAGGGCGCGGGCGATACACAGCCGTTGCTGCTGGCCGCCTGAGAGTCCGACGGCGCTGTGCTGAAGGCGATCCTTCACCTCATCCCAGAGACCCGCTCCTTGCAAGCTGTCCTGCACGAGCTCGTCCAACGACCGCTTGTCTTTCGTCCCGTGCAGACGCGGACCATAGGCCACATTGTCGTAGATCGATTTAGGGAAAGGATTCGATTTCTGAAACACCATGCCCACGCGCTTCCGGAGATCCGTGACATCAATGGCTGCATCGTAGATATCGACGCCGTCCAGTTCCACACGGCCTGCCGCTCGCGCGCCTTCCACCAGGTCGTTCATGCGATTCAAGCACCGGAGCAGGGTGGATTTTCCGCAACCGGAAGGGCCGATGAAGGCCGTCACGGAATGGCTCCGCACCGTCAATCCCACGTGAAACAGAGCCTGTCGGTGCCCGTAATAAAAGTCGAGATCGCGCACCGAGATTTTTGCCTGCACGGGCAACCCGAGATCCCGCTGGGATGGCACGACTCTGGACGGGGAGATGGCTGGGCGAAACGGTGCCATTGACGCCGTCGCCGTGACTCTGTCTGAGTGAACTTCCATACGAACTCCTCCCTGTGATCACACCGCCGACGCCGCGAAGCGTTTGCGTAAGCGATTGCGCAACATCACCGCGGCCAGATTCAACAGCACCACTACCAGAATCAAAATGAAGGTAGTCATATACACCATCGGCTTTGCCGCCTCGACGTTCGGCGACTGAAATCCCACGTCGTAAATATGAAAACCCAAATGCATGAACTTTCGTTCGAGATGCAGAAAGGGAAGATACTCGTCCAGTGGAAGCGCCGGGGCTAACTTGACGACGCCCGTCAGCATCAGCGGCGCCACTTCGCCTGCGGCTCTGGCCATGGCGAGAATCAATCCCGTCAGAATTCCCGGCAAGGCGCAGGGTAGAACGACATGCCGGATCGTCTCGAATTTCGTAGCGCCCAGGCCCACCGACCCCTCGCGAAAATCGCGCGGCACCGCTGACAGGCCTTCCTCGGTTGCGACGATCACCACAGGAACCGTGAGCAGCGCGAGGGTCAGGGAGGCCCAGAGAATCCCGCCCGTGCCGAACGTGGGATTCGGCAAGGATTCAGGAAACAGAAGCTGGTCGATGGTTCCTCCGAGCGCATAGACGAAAAACGCCAAACCAAACACGCCGAACACAATCGAGGGCACCCCGGCCAGGTTGTTCACCGCAATCCTGACCAGCCTGACGAGCGGTCCTTGCTTCGCATACTCCCGTAAATACACCGCCGCCATGACACCGAAGGGCATGACCGCCAACGTCATCAAGAACACCATCAGGACCGTGCCGAAGATGGCCGGAAAGATCCCGCCCTCCGTGTTCGCCTCTCGAGGTTCGCCTGAAACAAAGAGCCACAGATTACGGACATAGGCCATCATCTTCTCAACCCAATTCATCGCGTTCGGCCGGCTGACGGCCACGATCTGATCGAGCGGCAGACGCACCGATCGCCCGGTGGAGAGGGTGAGGAACACCACGTCCTGGCTTGCCTCTTTGTGCAAGCGCTCCAACGCTTGGGTCTTGGAGAGGTATTCGCGCTCAAGCCCGGCAATCTCATCGACGAGACGCCGGTCGGCTTCGGCAGTGGTTGCAGCAACTCCACCTTTCAACACTAGAGCCTGCCGCGCAAGCCTGGCCTTTTCGATACGATAGTTGATTGATCCGATGTCCTCGCGCTCGAGATGTTCGATTTGCTGGCGCAGCTGGTTTGCTCGATCCACAAGCCTGACGATGGTAGACCAGGTGCTTTGGTCATGAGTCGTTGCGGTGCTGCCTTCTTCCTCCAGGCCGATACGGCCGTAGGCAGGGCCCCATTCGCGCCGCTCCACGAACGTCAGATCGTCTGGAGAAGACGTCGACACGATGTCGGCTTCGTTGATCCACCGATACTCGGAGCCGAATTGATCCCGATTGCCGACGCGATACCGAAAGCGGCGTTGTCCCGATCGGGCATCAGTCGTGCCAGAGTGAGGGATTGTCTCTTCGCCCACGAGCTGTCCGATCAGCGTCTCCTGCGTGTTCAGCGTCACCTGCTGCAGCGTCCTTGGCCAGAACTGCCCCAGGCCATTGAACATGATCAGGGCAAGCATCCCGGCTACCATCAGCAAACTGATCGCCACGCCTGACGCCGTCATCCAGACGAAGAGCTCTCCGCCTCGCCAAAAATTTTTCATGCGCGTGGAGTGTTTACCCATGACTATATTTATCCCGGAGCCGCTGGCGAACGAGTTCAGCCAATGAATTGATGACGAACGTCACAATGAACAACAGGAGCGCGGCCAAGAACAGCACCCGGTATAGACTTCCCCCATGCGGCGCCTCCGGAATTTCGACGGCAATATTGGCCGACAGGGTGCGGAAGCCGTTTGCCCAATTCCAATCCAGAATCGGGGTATTCCCCGTGGCCATCAGCACAATCATGGTTTCTCCGATTGCGCGGCCGAACCCGATCATCACAGCGGAAAATATCCCGGGGCTGGCGGATAACAACACCAGATGCCATACGGTTTGCCAACGGGTGGCGCCCAGCGCAAGAGATCCGGCGATGTGGGATCTCGGCACGTTGGAGAGCGCCTCCTCGGCAATACTGTAGATCACCGGCACGATAGCAAACCCCATCACGATGCCGACGACCAGGGCGTTGCGCTGATCATATTGGATGCCGAGCCGATTCGTAAGCCAGGCTTTGATGTTTCCGTCGAACCACCAAACTTCAAAAAAGGAATGAGCCCAGAGGCACCCGCCGATCCCGAGCGCCAGAATGGGCATCAACATCAATGCTTCGTTGCCCGGGGAGAGGCGCCGTTTAACCGACAAGGGACAGAGGTGCCAGAAAAAGGAGGCCGTGATGACAAGCATGGGCAACACCAGCACCATGCCAGCGAGAGCCGGGAGCATGCGCTCCAGCAGAGGCGCTAACCAGAGTCCGGCCAGGAAGCCAAGTACCACGGTCGGCAAGGCCGCCATGACTTCAATAATCGGTTTAACTTTTGCGCGAAGATCGTGATGCATGAACTGGGAGGTGCAGATCGCGGCAAGGATCGCAATCGGGACGGCAAGGAACAGGGCATAGATTGTTCCCTTAAGAGTTCCGAACGCCAGCGGCAGCAAACCCAGTTTCGGTTCCACATCATCCGACCCAGAAGACGATTGCCAGACATACGCCGGCTGATCGTACCCCTCATACCAGACCTTGCCGAAGAGCGTTTCCCATGTGACTTCCGGATAGGGGTTCTGGACCTGATAGAGCGACAGTTGCCCGGCTTCATCCAGAGCGATCACCCCATCTCCCTTCGGCGCAAATGAGACGGCACGAATGGGAAACTCGCCGACGGTCAGCCGCAACAATGTTTGAGAAGATGTGGCGTGGTGCAGGAACACATTTCCCTTCGCATCTCCGGTGATAAATCCTTTAACTCGTTGCGACGGGGCGAATGCGGTCACCGGCGAGGGATGAGAGCGGAACGTATGCATTTGCGTGAGCTTCCAGCCCGATGGCGCGTCGGCGCGCCGGACGAGCCCCCACGTTGACACGACCCCGTCAGCCGCCATGACCACCAGACTGCGATCACCACTGAGAAATCCTAACATGGTGACTGCCGTCGTGGGCGCAGCGACCACGTAGGAACCCCTCACCTCAGGCGGCTGGGCCTCTGACAGTCCGACATGAACAACGTGCCCGTCGGCGGTGCCGACAAACAGATGTTCATGCGATGCGTCCAGCGCCAGAGACGTGACGGCGCTGGGCGGCTGAGGCAGCTCGGTGATAACCATGTCGGCTCCCCCCGGATCATCCGGAGCAATCCTCGCGAGAAACAGCCGCCCCGCCTTCGTAGCAAGGGCAAGGAGACTGCCCTGGTCGTTGGATCGATAGGCCAGGCGAACAATCGGGCTCTTCGCCACGGGAATGGGTGGACCGGCGTGAATCTGCGGACGTTTCCGTCGTTCGCCCTGCTCGGAAAATTCCGTCATGGTGCCGATCTTTAACACTATGAGTTCGCCGTCAGCCGTCCCCACGGCAAGACGCGAAGTGTGGCCGCCTCCCGAGGCCATGGCCGTCACCTGCCTTGACGTCAGCTGCGCCGGTGTCTCCACCAAGATGGGCCGGCCCGAAGCCAGGTCAAAAAATTGAATCGCACCGGACGTGAAAATCTGCGCGATTTCCCGATGTTCATCCACGGCCACCTGCGCGGGGCCTTCGTCTGCCAGCAAGGCAGGCACATTCAGGCGTTGGCTTAACTTCGCGCTCGGTGCCGTGAAGAGCGGAGTGACTTCGCGAAACAGAAAAAAGAACATGCCGAGAATACTGACAATGGTGGCCAACCCACCCACCGTAATGACAGCGCGGGCAACCCGGTCGATCAGCGACCGCACACGTACGGGCGCAAAAAAATATCTTAGGGGGTTCGTCTTCATTAGTGAATCTTGGCGAGTTGTTTCTCTGCCAGTGCCCCGGGGACGGGAAAGTATCCATCCCTGAGCACGTCGGACTGCCCCTCCTTGCTGTAGACGTACGCAAGAAATTCTTTCACGATGGGGGAGAGAGGTTTGCCAGGAGCCTGGTTCACATAGATATACAAATACCGCCAGAGCGGATAGGTTCCATTCTTCGTATTCGCATGGGTCGGTTCAATAAACGGCTGTCCCGGCTTTGCCGCCAGCGGAACCATTCTCACCCCCGATGTGCTGTATCCGATTCCGCTATAGCCGATGCCGTACCGATCCTCGCTGATGCCTTGCACCACCGAGGCCGATCCCGGCTGCTCCTTCACCTGATCCTTAAAGTCGCCGTTCTTCAACGCGTGTTCTTTGAAAAATCCGTAGGTGCCCGATGCCGAGTTGCGACCGTAGAGACTCACCGGTGCATTGACCCAATCGCCGCGATGACCGAGCTGGCCCCAACGGGTCAAGTCTGTGGTATGCCCCTGGCGTCGCGACTTCGAAAACAAGGCGTCCACTTCTGCAATGGTGACCCCTGCAACCGGATTGTCTTTATTCACGAACAACGCCAGCGCATCTACCGCGACGGGGTACGCGGTGGGGGGATACCCGAACTTGCCTTCGAAGGCGTCAATCTCACTGGATTTCATCGTGCGTGACATGGGACCCAGTTGAGCCGTATTTTCGATCAACGCGGGCGGGGCCGTACTCGATCCCTTCCCTTCCACTTGAATTTTGACATTGGGGTATTGCTTCCGAAATCCCTCCGCCCACAACGTCATGAGATTGTTGAGGGTATCCGATCCGATGCTGTTGATCGTCCCAGACACGCCGCTGACCTTCGCATAGGACTTGATTTCCGCATCAACGATGATGGTTTCGCTCGCGGAAGCATCACCCGGTGCGGCGCTGACCAGACACGCCGTCATCAATAACCCCAACATGGCCAGTGTGAGACTCAAGCAAATCTGACGTGAGATGACCATAGACACAATTCCTCCGGTTAAAGCGGCCCTGTACCGTTGCACTGCTCAGCATAGGATTGTGGCATTTCCACGCCATCAACCCAGTGTAAACAGCATGTTAACTTTCCTTGCCGCGCCTTCTCAGCAACGAGCGCCGATCTCATGGTGAAATTAACAGCACCAACAACAAGCGTTGAGGAACCTGAAACAATTGCTCCATAGCATGTCACACCGTATGACCATTCCAACCGTGCACATCATTGAAGACGAACCTCTTCACGCCGAACTGCTCGATCGCGCACTTCGCCATGCCGGATTTCATACGTGGCTGTCCACCGATGGCCATAGCGGGTGGCGGGACATTCAAGGCCGCCGACCAGCGCTCATTCTGCTCGACCTCATGTTGCCCGGACTCAGTGGTCATGAGATCTGCCGGATGGTGCGCCAAAGCCCTGCAACGCGAGGCATCCCGATCATCATGCTGACGGCGGTCGGAGGTGAAGCCGAACGGATCGCCGGCCTGGATATGGGCGCCGACGATTATGTGGTGAAGCCGTTTAGCCCAAGAGAGGTTGCCTCCCGCGTACGAGCCGTTCTTCGCCGACGCGAAGATTCATCCGCGGAGGTCAGCGCCGTTCCAAATGCGACGGTGACAGCGCAGGGTCCGTATTTTGTCGTCCTGCTGGGGAAACGAGAACTCACACTGTCACGGAAAGAGACGGTGCTGCTCCGCTGCCTGCTCGGTCGCGAACACACCCTGTTGAAGGCGGACGCATTACTGGCTCCTCTGTTCGGGGAGTGGCCGGAAATAACGCTTCAGGAGTTGGATCGCGACATACGCGGGCTTCGTCGAAAGCTTGAAAACAGTGGGGCGGGGGTTCTCGAAATACTGCCGGGATTTCGGTATCGATTGAGCTCGCGCCTCTGACGGCTCGTGCGTGAACGGATCAAACGATCCCGGTCACGTCATCATCCAACGCAGGACAATGCAGGCTGCCTGGGAGAAACCCGCTCGACTTCGTAGTCAAACCCTTTTCGCAGCAGAATAATCTTTCCTCGCCGACTCAACTCATCAACCGTCTTAAAGACCTGATTCCAGCTCAGTTCAGGAAGCAGGGCCACCACCTGCTCCAGCGTGAGAGATTTCTTCAGGTGCACTAATTCTAGAACTTTGTACTCGCTGCTCGGCAGTGCAACGTGATGAACCATCATAGAACCTCCTTGTTGAATGTTTCCAAGTTTCCGAACCGATGAACCGTAGAACCGGAGGGCCGTGGCAACATAGGCCTCTCACCTTGTGGTTTCTCTATGTCCACGTCCTCAGCGAGGCCTGACAATGGCGTGAACGTATCCCTGTGGCGACAGGGGGCTAGATTCCCTCCCGGCAAGAGCCCGCGCATTTCCCGCTGGCTTCTCCTTGTGCGGGCGAGCAACGCACGGCAACAATCCGTACCGCTCCCAATGCCAAGACAATGGCTCCTAGCGACAGGAGCTTGGTCTGATCGGCTTCCTTGAACCACAGCGAAATGATCTCCGTCAGCATGACGACCAGAATCGTATCGACGATAAAGGTCACCTTCACGCGTCCTTCTGAGAAATAGGTCAGCGTCGTCTTGAAGACTTCGACCACCGCGAGGAGAATCAGCGTATCCACAATGATCTGCCGAAGCCCGACCTCAACCGGCGCATCAAGTAACAATCGGATATCTAGAAACGTCTTGATAACGCCTCCCGTCAGGGCGAGAAGGATCGTCAGAATCAGGAGACTCAGTACGCCTTTAATTCCTTTCATCCAGAGGTCGGTGAGATCCGTTTCAATGATGCGATCTGCGACGTCTGCGACACGTGGCACTCGAACCGGAAAATTGGTGAACGTCATAATCTGTATACGCCTCCTTGCGAATGATAGGAGTCATGGCTGAGCCGTTTGCCCGCGGATCCTTCCCGAATCCTGTGAACCACGACCTCCAGCGCAAATCTATCTCGCTATTGTTCCATGGCATTCACAACGGCATTACAACTACGTTACGTTTTGGCGAATCGAACGGCAGTCGCCACTATACGTCGCTCGCGTCGCGGTATTTACACCGGCGTAACAATCGGGATACAAGCCTGCAACGGAGCGCCGGTAGCATCGGGTCATGCAGCTGGCGACGGAATCGGGACATCCTCACGGCATCGCGGTGCTGTTCGTGACCAAGGACGAGAACTTCGCAGCGGTCGTCCTGCATGTGCTGCGACCGAACGGGTATCAGGTGTCCCTTGCGCCGACGGCTGAGATCGCCCTGTCCCTCGCTCCTCGAGCCGCCTTCAAACTGGCGCTGATTGACCGGCGGCACAAGATCATTTCTGTATTACGGCAAAGCCATGCGTTCCAGCACATCCCCATGATTGCGCTTCAACCACGGGGAGAAGCGTGCACGGAAGAAGACACCGTAGAGGACCTTGCCGCAGGATTCGATATCGTGGTCGATTCGTACCGTCATCGCGAATGGCTGGCCATCATCAAGGCGCTCCTCCGGAGACAGGAATTTCAATCCGCGCCTGCCAGGGAATTTCGAGTCCGTGCGCTGTCCATGAATCTCGATCGACACGAGGTCAGGGTCGAGGGAAAATCGATTCAACTGACGCCGAAGGAGTTCCAGATTCTCCGTGTGCTCTTGCAAAACCCGGGACGCGTGCTGACGCGCCAGGCGCTGCTCAATCTTGTCTGGGGAGAAGACTACGCGCTTGAAGAACACGCATTGGACGTGCATATCCACGCGCTCCGCCAGAAACTGGAATACAAGCCGTCGGTCCCGCAATGGATTGTCACGGTCAGGGGCGTTGGCTACAAACTGTCGTCAGACTGACTAACTGCAAGAGGATCGGTGTCGCAAAAAATCTGACTCATCGAGCAATCCACGCCATGGTTTTACACATCGGTAACACAGTGTGAACGTGAGTGTGACGCCTCTTGACTACAATCCCCCCGCGTTCACGAAATCACCAGACACAAGGAGGATGTCCGTAATGGAAATACGTCCGTTGGTTGCATCTATCAGCGGCCTCATCGGAACCGCAATGTTCAGTCTGTGCGCGACTGCGTCCTGGGCCGGCGATTCACGGTTAGGCCCAGTGGCCCCGCAGACACACACGGTGGTCGCCCAGGCAATGGGCCCTTCTCCGGGTGGAAGCGGAACGCCGCCTCCCGCGACGGATATTCCTCTCGGCGGCACGTCAATCGAAGACCTCCTGATGCAGAAGGGCACGATCAGTAAAGAGGAGTGGATTCAGATCCGGGCCGAACAGGAATACAAGAGCGGAGAGCGGGACAAACGAGTCGACGGCCTGGAGGAATGGAAGTCGAAGGCGGAGTTGCTGCCGATTCTCAAGGACAAGGTGAATTTCGGACTGAACGCGCTCCAATGGTTATACACCCATCAGGATGCGCATGTGCCCGAAGGGCGAAGTCAGGACAACCTCTCCATCCGGCGGTCGGAAATTCTCTTCTGGGGCCGTATTAGCGATACCCTGCCGCGATGGCACACATTAATGGAATTTCAAAGCATCAATCTCTTGAACAACACGCCGACGGGAGGCAGCGCCGCCACCGGTGGAGTGCCGACCTCGTCGACCTTCTTTCGGGAAGCCTATCTCGACATACGACCCGTGCAGTCATGGGCGCCGAATGTGAATTATTTCCGTATGGGTATCTTTCGAATGCCCTTCGGTATTTTCACGGAAACCTCCGGCGGGTTGCGCGATATCATCAGTTCGCCATACCTCACGTCGGTCGGCTCCGGAGTCGGCAATCGTACCGGGTCCGCCGGGACAGTCGAGTTTCTCCAAGAGCGTGACTATTTCCTCGATATGCGAGGCAAACTGTTCAACCGGCTGGAGTATGTGGTCGGTATTATGAACAACAACAATTATGAGGCCAACGCGACCGGATCAAACGCCCCCAAAAGCTTCTACTCGCGGATACGCTTGTTCGGAAGCGACGTGTCCTTTATCAGTTTCACCACCATTCAAGGCGAATCGAACAACGCCAATACCAATATCAACGGTCGCGGGAAAGGAGCTTTTGATCGCTACGGATTGGACTTTCGTTATACCTCTAAAATTCTGCCCGGCTTCATGGTGCAGGGAGAAATCTGGCAGGGGCACGACGGAGCGAACCAGACCACGGTTGGACGACCGGCCAACGGCGCCTGCGATGTCCAACTTATCTGCGGCGGCTCCGGCGCACCAGGGGTGCAACGACGCACCTGGTATGTGCTGGCCAAGTATTTGATTACTGACGGACCGCTCGAAAACTTTGAGCCGGTCATTATGTACGAACAATTCGATCCCAATACCAGGATCAGTAATGATCTGTACACCAGAACCATTATCGGCCTGAGCTACTATTTCGAAAATTTCCCGCCCAAGGTGCAGTCCAAGCTCCAAGTCAACTACGAGTTCCGCCATCACTCCGGCAACGGACCCAACAACGTCGTCGATCCGACACGCGGCGTGGGCGACCCTTTCGCCCAGAATGCCTTCTTGGTACAGTGGCAAATACGATTCATGTAACGACACGAATGCAGACGTCGTCACGCATCGTTCACCGAACCGGTCTCTAGAAAATGGAAAGGCCTGCAATGAAGATATACCGAGGAGCGATCGTGGGTGTGCTGATCGGCATGGTACTCAGCGGATGCGGACCACAACGCATCTTCTCGCCCCAGGTTCTGGAGGGGGCGGATCAGAATTTCGACTTTACGGACTGGCGCATGGCTCCGAATGGCAAAGTAGGGAAAAAAGTTCAACTGGGTGGTCGAATCCTACAGGCTCCCCAAAAAGATGGCCTGGTGACTATGGTCCTGACTCAACTGCCGATCGTCGAGCACCCGGCCTATGGTCCGACTGATACGGAACGAGGCAGGGGGGAATTCCTCGTCTATTTCAACGGCAAAGTTCCCGCAAACCATTTGCAGCCCGGGAATCGCGTCATTGCCATCGGGACCACGCAACACGCCGCGGTGGTCGCCATTGAGGATAGTCAACGCAGTCTTCCGGCCCTTACGGCCCAGTGCCTTCACATTTGGAACACCGGAGGAAAAGAGATTGCTGATTTCCCGAACTTTGGGGCAGGATATCAGCCGCTTGAGGAGGAGACCTATTGCGCCGAGTCCCGCTGACAGTCTTCGAGAGGATCCGACCGGCGCGAGGGCGGAGTGGTTTGCTCAACGGCACCGTCGCACTCGCGCTGGTGTGGGCCTGCAGCGCCTGCGGAGGAGGCGTGACGCTGGTCCGCGACACGCCGACAGGAGGGCTCGTCACATACCCATTTCAAAATGAAGTCGATGTCCTCACATCAAGCGAGCGGCGAGACGCCATGGAGCTTATCAACCGGAAATGCCCGGCTGGATCCAAAGTCCAGAAAGAAGGCGAGATACCAAAGGTGAGCCGCGCCGCGGATCGAGCATGGCGAGGGCAAATGGGAGGCGAGAGATTGTGGGGAATTCAGTTCATATGCCAGTAGGGTCCATGGGCACCACAGCAGCCCCGCTCGTGAAATTGCGCCGCAGTCTCTGCCTCGTCGCGCTCATGTGCCTGACCTCCGCCTGCTCACTACTCAGCGGGGGCAAGGTGTTGTTCGACCAACAGAACAGCCAGGTGGGGATTCAAACAGATCCCACCGTCCACCGCGGGCCTTCTCCGGCAGAGAACAATCATCCTGCGCAGGTGACGACCGAGGAGGTTCGAGTGCTTCTCGGTTCGTTGATGGTGAGCGGGTGGAGCGGAACCCTCGTCGGCCTCCTGGAACAGCCACGGCCGGTTCCGGTCTTCACTGATATCGAGTTGAACCGTATCGCCGCGCCGCTCGCACAGGCTTTTCAACAAGTGAGTCCAACCGAGCGCGTGTTTTTCTCCTTGCCCAAATCGCAGACGAGCTATAGCGAGGAACGCACAACCGGCGCGCTGTTTCTGCGTGGCCGGTATCTTCATATCGTGCTCACGGATCACTCCGCCTTCACCCGGGCTGATACGGCCGGAGGCGAGGTGAAGGATCTACGGGATACCAAAGGAATGAAGTTGTGGGCCGCGGCGCCGGCAACGGCAGCTATGGTGCCCGACGCAGAAGAACCACGCTGGGCGTACTTTGAGAAAGTCCATCTCTCGCTCAATGCCAAGGAGGTTCTCGCGCTGCGAAACCGTCCAGCAGCCCCCTCGCCTGAAGGGTCACATTCAATCCCGCTCCCTGCGGAAAATTCAACAGAAACCGGCGTAAAGGGCAGCGTACCGGTGGATGCCACAGGCAGTCAGGCAGAGGAGCTTCGCCTTCAAGTCCGTGAGCTGACCACCTCAAATCTTGAACTTCGGAACCGCCTGGACAATCAACGTAAACAGATGCAGGCGTTGCAGGATCAGCTCACACAAATCCAGCAAGACCTCGACTCCGCTCGCGCGAAAAGCAAAACACCCCGCAGGTCCACCACTCAATAGCGACACCCCGGAGAAGTCTCAATCACTCGGGTCGTGAGGCATGACGGTTCCTGTCACCCGGGAGAACGCTGCGGCCTTGCGGGTGCTGGATGGCCATGCCCCATCTGCTAAGGCGCCCGCCCAAGTTCCGCATCGTCGCTCCACTGACTCCCGACAAGCTGGTTTTTGTGCATGTGCTGTGCGTCATCCTCCCCGGATCGGCAAACGCCCGTATCGTCATGTGCGACGCAAGCCTTATGGCTGCTCGCATGACGCCGAGGTTCGGTAACCATGGATCCGGACCAATTCTGCCGGACGGAGAGAAGCGTCGGGAGGATAACCGTGGAGTATACCACGAACGACGAGCGTTCGGAGGGACGATAATTCGAGAAAGGCGGGAGGATCGCGTGGAGATGCGAACGCGGGCCGTCATTCATCAAAACGAGGAGGAGGATCACGGCTTCTCGCCGCAGGCATCGGAGGAAATCGCCTCGATGACCTGCGGCTCTAGCGCTTGTTCTACCTCACGCGGGATCAATTCGGGAGAGGAGTATCCTGACCGGCAAGGCCGAGAGCCAGGAAATTCTTCTTGACCTGGTTCATCGGAAGCGGGAAAAACCCCGCCTTCATCACGGCTTCCTGGCCTTCGCGACTCGTTACAAAGGTCAGAAATTCCTGCACGGCAGGGGCAAGAGGAGCCTTCCGGGATTTATCGATATACAGATACAGCATCCGGCGAAGAGGGTACGTTTGGTCGGATACGGTTGCTGCCGTGGGAGCGACAAAGGGCATCCCTTGATTCTCCGCGAGTGGAACGATCCGTACATTGGAAGTCTCCAGACCTAATCCGCTGTAGCCGATACCCAATTGATCGCGCGTCAGGCCAAGAATGACCGACGCGGCTCCCGGTTCCTCCCGAAGGGTCGGCGCGAATTCACCGCCGGCTAAACAATGTTCCTGAAAGAAGGCGCGCGTCCCAGATCGCCGATCCCGACCGTACAGTCTGACGGGAGCCTTCTCCCACCCGTCTTGCAGGCCCAGAGCACCCCATTGGGAGAGGTTCGTTTTTAATCCGCGATTGTGCGTGGTTGAAAACATGGCATCGACCTGGTCGAGCGTCAGGCCCTGAATGGGATTATCACGGTGGACGTAGAGCGCCACAGCATCGACCGCGACAGGGATGCCGGTCGGTTCATATCCATGCTGTGCAACAAATTGTTTGATTTCCGCATCAAGCAATTCCCGCGAGGAGGCCACCAGAGACACATAGGTCGGGCGTTCTTCCTTGAGGGCGATTTTCCCGCTCAACTTTGCCGGGGGTTGGACGAACTCGTTCACGGCCTTCGTTGAACCGCCCCCGCTCACAGTGATCGAGACATTTGGCTGGCGCCGTTGGAACTCACCCGCAAGACGACTCATGAGGAGCGACATTGTCTCGGAGCCTTGAACGCGAAGACTTCCCGCCACTTGAGCCTGCGGATTGTATTGCACCAATCCTTCTTCAGTTGCCAGACTCGCCGCAGGCCCCGCGTTCTCGGCCCGCGCCACTCCTGTCGGAAACACGGCCAACGAACCAGTCGTAGCCAGGACTCCCGCCAGGCCCACAACGACTGCTCGCCGTCCCCATCGCTGCCTCTGTCCCTGACTCAACATGTTCCTCTCCTCCGCTAGAGTAGTGGTATCGTCCGTAGTCGACTCATCCTACAAACCGATGATTGCTGGCACATCACTGGCATGTTACGGGTGTGTTAAATACTGGCGTCTGAGGGCTGATAGACTGGCACGCACCCGGCATGAATACCTGCCGGATGCCGACTAAAACTCGTCCACCGCGACCGGTTGCAACAGGTCGCGCACCGACAGCACACCAACGATCGCGCCGCTTTGTAACACGCCCAAATGACGGGTGTGATGGCACTGCATCAAATCGGCGGCTTCCGTAATCGATCGCCGCTCGTCGAGACTGATGACAGGGCTACTCATGATGGATTCGACCGGAACAAAATGTACTGGTTTGTTTTCCCCGACGACCTTTCGAACAATGTCGGATTCGGTGACTATGCCCACCACACGATTGTTCTGCTCGATAAACACGCTACCGACATGACACTCGTTCATCACCTTGGCGGCCTCGGCCGTCGACGTGCCAACCGGTACCGTCACCAGTTTCTTGGTCATGAGATCGCTGACCGTCACCATGCTTGATCCTCCTTGTTAGATGAGTCGACTCAGTGAAACATCCTGAGTCTCTATCGGCAAGAGTAGACCGGGTGTGTTGAGACTGCGTTATGGGCAGGTAAACTCTTTGTTACGATCGACGGGGAGTCGGACGTAAGCGAGCTCCACGCGGCATGGACAACAGCTGCCCATGCCGCGTGGAATCCAAACGATGCGAGGCGCGATTACTCTTTGACCACGAAGTGCACACTGCGATTCTTTTGCCAACAGACCGGATTATGTTGCAAACACAACGGCCGATCTTTGCCGTAACTCGTCACATCCACCTGCACCTGGCTCATCCCCAACGATTCCAGGTAGCGCTTGACGGACAAGGCGCGGCGTTCACCCAGAACGAGGTTGTACTCGGCGGTGCCGATTTCATCGCAACGCCCCTCCAACAACACCTTGGTGACCCGATTGTCCTTCAAACGTTGGGCATTGGCCTCGACCGCGTTGAGGGCATCGTCCCGCAGCACATACTGATCGAAATCGAATAACACGTCGGGGAAGAGAATATTTTGCTCTCCGGTCGCGTTCCGGGCGGCCATTTCCACTGATCGCAAGGGAACCGGCGCCGGTTCCGGAGGCGGAGCAATTTCCTGAACTGGGGCAGCGGCGATACGCTCCTCCACACGGGGTTTGGAAGGAGTCACGGTCACTCCTCCGCTGGTTCCCGCCTTGCTCGAGCAGCCGTCAAGCACAAGGGGAGCGACAACGGCCAGCAGTCCGAGCAGGGCAAACGGACGCAAACACATCATGAAAACCTCCGGCGCTAGGTGAGTTCCTGGACTAGACGAGGGACAGAATAATCAAAACCTGCGAACGAGGCAAGTTACTTCTTCCCGGCACAACGATCGTAGACCGGTTTCCAATCCGGCAACGGTGGCCACCGCAAAATGTGTAGCGCATCTTCCACGTAGGCGGGCGTACGCATACCGTTGAGCACGGATGTGACACCCGGCGTGCTGGCAAGCACCCACAGCGCTTTCTGCGACAAGGTCGCCGTGCGCCGTTCATCCGGCAAGAGCGGATTGAGGGTTCGATGGAGTTCATCCGAACGCAGGCGGCTTTTTTCGGAGGCCTCCCGATGCAGGGTTCGCAAGAGGGCCAGCAGTTCCGGCACATACCGATCCCGCCAGGACTCCCACTGTTCAGCCACAGTGCCGGTAAAGGCTTCCGCCAGCGCGCGAAGCACCTGGTTCACATGCGGCGCGATCATTTGTTGTTCGATTTGTTCCCAATGCTCCAATCCTTGCACCTGACCCCGTATGCGCGTCAGTTCATCGGCCCATCGGAAAAAGTCGGCGGGAAGCATCCCTTGCCCGCTATGGGCCACGGCGGGGGCAAGACTGCTGCGATATTCTTCTTCTAAGGCTGCAACCTTGCGCTGCTGTGCCTCACATTCGGCCTCCGGGGGCGGCACCGGCACATCCGCCAACCGGACAACGCCGCCCCGCTGGACAGGCATGGCATTTAATGGACGATTGACCAACACGGCGATCCGTTCCCGCATCGCTTCCTCTAACAGCGTGCTGCCGTGGTGAGTTCCGGTGTTTTTGATCAGCGCGGCGCCGGACTCGTACAGATTCATCGGACATTGGAGAACGTGAAAGTGATGCGACGCGGTTCCGACGGTGGTGGCCGCCGATTTGGCCGCATCGATCATCCAAGAGAGGGAGGTGGCGCCCGGATCGTCGGGAGGCGAGGTGGCCGTGTTCGACGAGACGCCGTACCCACACAATCGGCCCGCCTGAACTTGCGTCTCAAAATATTCGAATGCCCGTTGCAGTCGGGCATAGAATTCCTTGCGCAAGACAGACAGGTCCCGCGGCTCATTCCCGCCAAGACGCGTCGCATGAGAGAGGAAATACTCCGGATTGTGAAGCAGGCACACATCGAGCGTAGCCAACCCCAGCCGGTCCAGGGACAACGTCAATTGATCCGCCAGAAAATCCGGATGGATGCAGTGCCAGATGTCGTCGCCGTACTTCACCATCTCCGGGTAGGGTTTGCCCGATTTTTCCCGCGCCTGGGCCTGCGTCAAATTCTGACCCTGCACATAGCCGATCTTCGACACCACGATGACGCTTTCACGGGCCAGATCACCTGCGCGCATCATGTCCCGCAGGACCGACCCGACCAGCTGTTCGCTCTCACCATCCATGTAATTCGTCGAGGTGTCGATCAGATTGCAGCCCCGGCGAAGCGCGGTGCGTAACGCCTCGCGATGCTCGCCCTCGCGTTGTCCGACCCGATAGGTTCCGAAACCCAATCGATTGACTGTCAGGCCCGTCGCACCGAAGAGACCGAATCCATTGGCCAGGGCCTCGTTGCCGTCGTGGATGTTTCGCGCAGCATAGGCCGCCGTTCCCTGCACGGTTGCATGGCCAGGGCATAATATCCCGCGTAGCACCTTTTGCTCAGACGTGGGAGACAGTGACGCCTGTGGTGTAGGATCGAGCAGGGCGGGAAATTCCGCTGGATCGGTGATCGGCCGGCCGCAGGCGAAATTCCGGCACACGTACAACGCCGCCTTTCCGTTGACCAGAGTCTTTCCCTGCAACAGCGGATGGTGTGTTTCGGTTTGTCCTGGGTCGCGGTAGGCCAGCACGCGGTTCGGAAGATAGGTTCCATTGACGGCGGCGCGCAAGGACTGCGTTCCGGACTCCCCGGGCCGACCGACCAGCGCGATCTCCACGGGACCGTTCATGAGGAGATCGACGACGATCAGACTCTTGGCAAAGGCTCGTGGATAGCGCGCAATCTGACGCCCGTACGCTCGAACCGCCGCGGTCGCGGCCTGCCGGAACTCCTCCCGCGCAAAGTGATAGGACAGTCGCCCGAGTACGGAGGCAGCCACGGCATTCCCGCTCGGTGTGGCTCCGTCAGGACTTTCCCTGCTGCGCATGATCAACGCCTCATGCCCGGTGGCGGTGGTGAAGAAGCCGCCATGCTGGCTGTCGGCAAAATCCGCCAGCATCCGCTCGGCGAGGCGAACGGACGCGAGCAGATAACGCTCCTCGCCCCCGGCTTCATAGGTGTCGATCAATCCTTCCGCGAAATAGGCATAGTCTTCCAGGTACGCATTCAAGTGGGCCGTACCCGCACGATAGGTCCGCAAGAGCCGGCCATCCGATGTGGAGAGCGTCTTCAGGAGAAAATCGCAGGCCCGTTCGGCGGCTTCGCGATACCGCGGCAGGCCAAACACCCGTCCGGCCTCCGCCATGGCGCTGATCATCATCCCGTTCCAGGCCGTAATGACCTTATCATCGAGCCCCGGCGCAATCCGTTTCGTGCGCGCTGCATAAAGTTTAGGTCTCAGGCGCGTGATGGTGTCCCGCAACTCGCCGGCGCTGATCCCCAATTCTTTGGCGACGGCCTCGACGCTCTTCGCGGTATGGAGCACATTCGTGTGTTCCCAATTGCCGGCCGACGTCACATCGTAATAGGCGCAGATGCGGCGAGCATCTTCATCATGGTCGACCGCCGCTCGCACGTCTTCCGGCGTCCACACGAAGAACTTCCCCTCGACGCCCTCGGAATCGGCATCGGTGGCGGAGTAAAACCCTCCCTCAGGCGAGGTCATTTCCTTGAGGATATAGTCCAGCGTCTCGCAAGCAACACGGCGGTAATTCTCATCTGCCGTGACCTGGTAGCCTTCCACATAGACGCGCGCCAGTAACGCATTGTCATAGAGCATCTTCTCAAAATGCGGCACCAGCCAGCGCTCATCCGTGGAATACCGGGCAAACCCGCCGCCGATGTGATCGTAGATTCCGCCGGCGGCCATGGCATCCAGCGTGGTCCGCACCATAGTGAGGGTATGGGGGTCCTTCGTCCGATGATAACAATGGAGCAACAACGACAAACCCGTGGCCGGTGGAAACTTCGGCGCCCCGCCGAACCCGCCAAGTTTCGCGTCAAAATCTTCCGCAAACTGGGTCACGGCCACATCGAGTTCCGCTTCGCCGACCGTCGTCGGTGAAGGAGCGTGAGCCCCCTCTTGAAGCCGCGCCGTCAGATTCACCGCCTGCGCAACCACGCCGTCATGATCCTTTTCCCAGTACTCGGCGATCTTCTTCAGGAGCGTAGGGAAGCCCGGCCGTCCGTAGCGATCCGTGGGAGGGAAATAGGTGCCGGCAAAAAACGGCTTCTGGTCCGGAGTGAGAAACACGGTCATCGGCCAGCCGCCTTGGTTCCGATTCAGCGCCAAGGTCGCCTGCATGTAGATTTCATCCAGATCTGGCCGCTCTTCGCGATCGACCTTCACGCAGATGAAGTGTTGGTTCATCAACGCGGCAATCGCCGCATTTTCGAACGACTCCCGCTCCATCACGTGGCACCAGTGACAGGAGGAGTAGCCGATGGAGAGCAGGATCGGCCGCCTCAGTTTCGCGGCCTGGGCCAAGGCTTCAGGCCCCCAGGGATACCAATCCACGGGATTGTACGCATGCTGCAACAGATAGGGACTGGTTTCTCGAACGAGGCGATTGGCTGTGCGATTCGCGTGGTGTTCAGTCATTCGCGAACCGTAACACGGGCTAACTTAACGGGTCAATGAAACGGGGAGTCGAGCAGGGAGGGCGCAGAGGGCATAAAAAATTGGCCCGCGCCGGCATCCGGAATCGCGAGCCAATTTTATCCTACGACTGAACGTCGGAAGCGGGGCTCAGTGGCCGCCCTTCTTTTCGTCCTTTTTCTTCTCTTCGCCGAACACGGTCTGGGACAGGTGTCCACCCTTCTTCTCTTCCTTCTTCTTGTCGTCACCGAAGAGGGTCTGGGAGAAGTGGCCGCCCTTCTTCTCTTCCTTCTTCTTGTCATCTCCGGCGAAAGACGGAGCGGTGAACGCAACGAGAATAGCTGCCGCTACGAATGCGAATAGAGCACGCTTCATGGAACCCCTCCTTGAAAGGTTGAGAATATAAGTGCCCACCACAAGGGCGCCCGAGGGTAGCCAACCTGTCAAAAAAAGTCAACGAAACTCTTTGCGTATATTTCAGCAGCAGGACATTCCGCCCGCGGGACTTCTGCCCACCCTCAGAAACTGGGTGATGTTCCTTTTATTTTAAGGCCTTAGCCACCTGACTCATACCGGTTCGTCATGCAATCGCCGCGTCATTTTGCAAGACCGGCTCGCGGAGCCGAGGGGACCCGTGGCGTACCCGTGCAGGATGTTGAGGGACAGAGGGGGAGAGCCCGCCGTCCGAAGGCCCGTCGCAGCCGTGAATCGGCACATGCGACAGAAGCGCTCATGAATAAGGCGGATTCAAAAGAGTCGCCCTGTTGTCAGACAGATGGCCTACGCCGCTCCACGAGAACATCCCCCGACACACGGGCGATGCGCCGTGCTATGCAGCCAGCAGTCAGACGAGGTGTATGATCTCGGGAGCCGCTACGTTCGCAGAGCGTCTGATATGCCGCGCTGTGATACACTCTTGCTGAGTGCTCCTCACGTTCGCAGAGCTAGTCTATGACCACCGACGACATCGGCCCTTACTCGAACTATCGCCTCACCGTCCGCCTCGCACTCCTCAACAAACCCGGCATCTTCGCGAAAGTGGCCGCCCTGCTCGCGGAGGATGGGGCGAATCTTGGAGCCGTGGATATCGTATCAGCCAATGCGGAACGCATGATCAGGGACATTACCTTCGATGTGCAGAATGAGGCGCACTGCGACCGGGTGCTCGAACACCTGGAAGCGCTACCAGAGGTCAATGTCCTCTCGGCGTCGGACCGGATCTTCCTCCTGCACCTGGGTGGGAAAATCAGGGTTCAGAGCAAAGTCCCGGTCACGACCCGCAATGTGTTGTCCATGATTTACACACCCGGCGTCGGGAGGGTTTGCAAGGCTATCGCCAAAGATCCGTCGAAAGCCTATGCCTTCACCAGCAAGAGCAATAGCGTGGCCGTCGTCACCGACGGGTCCGCCGTGCTGGGGCTCGGGAACCTCGGCCCTGCGGCAGCGCTCCCCGTGATGGAAGGGAAGGTGATGCTCTTCCGGGAGTTAGCCGGCATCGACGCCTGGCCGATTTGCGTCAGCACGCAGGACCCGGAGGAAATCATCCGCATTGTCCACGGCATCGCTCCCGGGTTCGGCGGAATCAATTTGGAGGATATCAGCGCCCCGCGCTGTTTCGAGATCGAACGCGCGCTCAAAACCTCCCTCGATATTCCTGTCATGCACGACGACCAACATGGCACTGCCGTGGTCCTGCTTGCAGCGTTGACCAACGCACTCAAGGTCGTCGGGAAACGAATGGACGACGTGCGCATCGTGGTGAACGGCCTCGGTGCAGCAGGAACCGCCTGCTGCCGCATCCTGCTGGCGGCCGGAGCGAGTCATCTGGTCGGATGCGATAGGGAAGGGATTGTCTTAGTGGGGGAGGCAGAGGAACTTCGCGCCTGCCGCACCGACCTTCAGACGTGTATCCGACGCGACAAGCCGCGCGGGACCATCCACGACGCCTTACGCGGCGCCGATGTGTTTATCGGCCTTTCCGTAGGCAACGTGCTCGAGAAAGCTGATCTCGACAACATGAACCCCGATCGTATCGTATTCGCCATGGCCAATCCCGATCCCGAAATCGACCCGAAGATCGGCGATGAAGCCTCGCGCATTTTTGCCACGGGCCGCTCCGACTATCCCAATCAGATCAACAATGCCCTCTCGTTTCCGGGAATTTTCCGGGGAGCCCTCGATGTCCAAGCCAGCGAGATTAACGAGGCCATGAAACTGGCTGCGGCTCAGGCTATTGCGGAATGTGTTCCGACCGAGGCGCTGTCGGAAGACTACATCATCCCCAGCGTCTTCGGTCGCGACGTGGTGCCGCGCGTGGCCAAGGCCGTGGCCGCCGCCGCCCGCGCGACCGGTGTCGCCCGACGCCGGGCTAAAATCGACGACGACCCGCGCTGACCCGAGCCCCCTTCACCCCAGTTCATTTTCGTGACCATTGGCGCCATACGCACAATCCATGTACAGTACGGCCAACGCCTGATGCCGGCGCCGTTGAATCTTCGCCACGCATCTGCACAGTGATGACCACCCGGAAACGAAAGTGACGCCAACCACCATTCAGCTGATCGGAACCCTGCTGTTCGCTGTCGCAATTTTGCACACGTTTGCGACAACCTTCTTCGAACATCTGGCGCATACCAGACCCACACACGCCGGGCTGTGGCATTTGCTGGGTGAAGTAGAGATTGCGTTCGGATTCTGGGCTTTTGTGCTCATCATCATCATGTTCGTCACCGACGGCGCAGCCGCCGCAACGGAGTATCTCGACTCCCGCAGTTTTACGGAACCCATGTTCGTCTTCGCAATCATGGTCATCGCCGGAACCAGGCCGATTTTACAAACCGCCATGACCGGGGTCCGGATCGTCAGCGGCGCCATCCCGTTTCCGCAGGGCATGTCCGTCTATGTCACCGTTCTGACACTTGTTCCGCTATTAGGATCTTGCATCACGGAACCGGCCGCCATGACATTGGGAGCACTGCTGTTGCGTGACGCATTTTTTCGCTATGGCCTATCCACACGGCTGAAATATGCCACCTTAGGGGTGCTCTTCGTGAATGTGTCCATCGGTGGAACGCTCACCCCGTTCGCTGCGCCGCCCGTGCTGATGGTCGCCGGCGCCTGGAACTGGGACCTTGGATTCATGATGGAAATGTTCGGCTGGAAAGCCACTCTGGCCGTGGTGATCAATGCATTCGCCGCGACCATAATCTTCCGTCGGGAACTCTGCCGACTCCCGACCGCTATCGATCAAGGGGAGCACGACCGGGCACCGCTAGCTCTGGTCGTGACGCACCTTGCCCTGCTCGCAATGGTGGTTGCATTCGCCCACCATCCCGCGATGTTCCTGGGGATACTGCTGCTGTTTCTCGGAATCGCGCAGGCCTATGAACAGTACCAGGATCGTCTGATTCTCCGCGAAGGATTGCTCGTGGCGTTTTTCCTGGCGGGCTTGGTGGTCCTGGGTGGGCAACAGCAATGGTGGCTGCAGCCAATCCTGCTGGGCATGGGCCCCGATACGGTCTTCGTAGGGGCAACCATTCTTACTGCGTTCACCGACAATGCGGCGCTGACCTATCTCGGATCCCTCGTGGATGGACTCTCGGATCGATTTAAGTATGCTCTGGTGGCAGGCGCCGTCACGGGCGGCGGCTTGACCATTATTGCCAATGCACCAAATCCGGCTGGAGTGGCCATCTTGCGAAGTTATTGCGATGAGGACACAGTCAACCCGTTCCGACTCTTCCTGGCCGCGCTGCCACCCACGCTGATCGCCGCCGTCATGTTCTGGTGTCTGTAGCCGGTGACCGCAGCCACGAATCGAACAATCGACTCTTATCGCGGCCCAAAGTGATGTGCTAAGATGCGGCCAACTGGGCCTTAGGCCTGCGAAGGCGCGCCTAACGAGGACTCGTGGCATTTTCAACCAATCGCCTGTTCAAATATCAGCGGGGCATGCGGCGCCGGATCGGCATGTTGCGCGCCAAGAATATCGACAGCATGGAGTTTGCCGTCGATTTCATGATGCAGGAACGGGTCGACAGCTATTTCCGGGTCGAACCGGCGTTGGAAGAAATCGAACGTTCACTGGGGCAGATTGAAGACGAATTGGACCTGGTGAAGGATGTGTCCGGGGCCATTCGATTGGAATCGCGCCTGGAGTTCGTGGAGGATCGCTGGGATGAACTGGACAGCGAAATACGTGAGCGCCCGCGAAGGCGACGGCGAAAAATCAACCTGGCCGATTTCTTGAAAGCCGCGGGAGGGGAGGGAAATCCCACCGGCACGTCTAGCGAAGTCACGAACGCCTACGACGCGTACCAATTGCTGGGGCTGGAATTCGGCACGTCCCTCGCAGATGTCACCACAGCCTTTCGTCAACGCGCCAAAGAATTGCATCCCGATGCCCGCAATGGAGACCGCAGCTCCGAACCTGAACTCCGGCGCATTCTCGAAGCCTATCAGTTTCTGAAAGAGTACCTGAGCCTGAGCAACACCGAACCGCCGATTTCACGCGGGGCGGAATATCGTCCTACCGAGTAATCCATGGCTATTGTAGAACCAGACCAGACTGTGATTGCGTCCGAGGACATGCTTGACCGCCTGTGCGACCAACTGGCGGAGAGTACGGTGATCGCCATCGACACCGAATTCATGGGGGAAGACCATTTCATTCCGCGCCTGGAACTCATCCAGGTGGCGGCGGAAGGGGTCGCGGCCGTCATCGACTTCCCCGCCGTGCAGGATAGCGCGCCCATGACGCGGTTCTGGGAGCTCGTCTGCGACACCCGCATCGAGAAGGTGCTTCACGCGGGTCGTCAGGATCTGGAGCTGTTTGCGCACCATGCCGGGCGGCTGCCGAAGCCGTTTTTCGACACGCAGATTGCCGCCGCGATGGTCGGGTACGGCGCGCAAACCGCCTACGCCAACCTGGTGCAGCGGGTGCAAGGCGTGAAACTCGATAAAGCCCATACCTTCACCAACTGGAGCCAGCGCCCGCTGAGCCGGGAACAACTGGTCTATGCCCTCGACGACGTGACATTTCTGCTGCCCGTCCACCGGCACCTGCGGCAAAAGCTGACCGTCATGGGGCGGCTACAGTGGGTGGATGAAGAGTTCTCCCGCCTGGAGATCTCACTCGGCGCTCAAGCCCGCGATCCGCAGGAGCGATATCAACGCATTCGCGGATGGGATAGTCTTAAACCGCGCGCCGCCGGCGTTCTGCGCGATCTGGCCGCCTGGCGTGAAGGGGAAGCCCGGCGCCGCAATGTCCCGCGGGGACGCGTGATGCGCGACGAGGTGCTGGTGCAGCTCGCCCGCCAAACGCCACGCACGCTTGATCAACTTCGCGGCATGCGCGGGATGTATTCCTCGGAAGTCGAACGGAACGGCCAGGCGCTGCTCTCCACCATGCAGCAAGCCTTGGCGCGGCCGGAGTCCGAGTGGCCGGAGGTGCCGCGAGACCGAAAGCCGGATCCTGAATCCACGGGAGTGCTAGAACTTCTGCAGGCCGTGCTGAAGTCCCGCGCCGCAATGGAGAACATCGCGCCGACCCTGATCGCCACGACCGGCGATTTGCAGGCCCTGGTCGAACGCGCCTCGCCGGTGGAAGAAATCGATATTCCGGTTCTGCGGGGATGGCGGCGTCAACTGGTGGGAGAAACGCTGCTCAGCGTCTTATCGGGGAATCTCAAAGTGTGGATCGACCCGCACATCGGCAAGCTCCGTTTCGGACATTTGGACCATCCATAAACACGCAGACATCGAGAAGAGGTGGCCTATCACCGGGATGCCCCGCGAGCAGGCCCCTCCCGATGGAGCGAGCGACGGTCTTTCCACATTCCCAATAACAGCGTCAACAGCGCCAGCCCGATTTCGTCAGCCAGCGGAATCACATCAGGAACGATAAGATCCGCCAAGGTGAGGAAGGCGAATACCACGAACAGGGATGGAAATCGAAGATTCAGACGCTGCACAACCCGCCCCAGCAGTGACACCCGTTCCATCGAGCTAGATGCAAACACCTCTGCCTCCCCCCATCTCACCGTCCCGCCACTGCGGGCTGGGTCTCCGCGATCGTCTCAGCCGGATCGTTCAGAGCAACTCCGTCACCGTATCGGCCGGGCGCGCCAGCATGACGTTGTCGCCTTTGACAACGATGGGCCGCTGGATCAAATCAGGATGCGCAAGCATCTGATCGAGCAAATAGTCCTCGCTCAGCGAGGGATCGGCAAGCTTCAGTGACTTATAGAGGTCTTCTTTCGTGCGCAACACGTCGCGCGCCGAGAGGCCGGCCTTTTTCAGCAGGTCTTTGAGCCGGCTCTTCGTGAACGGTTGTTCGTAATAATTGACCGCCGTGAACGGCTGCCCGCTCTCCCGCACCAGGCGCACGGCCTCTCGACAAGTTGAACACGTGGGTTTCTGATAAATGGTGATCTCCGGCATGCCGTCAGCCTTTCTCCCTCATAACAGGGTTCCCTTGACGCAAATTTTTCACCTGTGTTACATGGACACACGACATTCATCTCAACACGATAGTCACCACCGATGCCCATCTTTGGAACCGACACCAGCGATCAGACCGGCAAATTCGCCTGCGCCACCGCCACGCAGCGCACCTTGAAAGATCTGCGCACCAAACGCAAAGGCCAACCGGTGTTTGTCGTGGGGCATCGGTTGGAGCGGAAGGGAAAAGAAGCCACGTTTGAGGTCTTCAACGACCGCTTGGCCATCATCCGGTTCGAAGACGACGTCCGGCTGGGCTACGATCCGCTCGAACTGCTGCTCCCCACGGATATCGATGACAAGGGGATCGCCTATTTCGAGATCCGCACCTGCGGACTCTGCGAGCAATTTTTCCCCCTCACGGCTGATGAATGCGACAGGGAGGAAGAGCCGACAACCTGCCAGGACTGTCAGTCCTGACGAATGTGGTGACTCCTCAGGCCTGAGCCGCGAGGCCCCTCTCGTGACTTCAAACTCACGACTAACCGCCGTTTCATATCACTCTGCGAACGGGGCAATCTCCACGGCCTTCTTAATCAGACAATCGCCCGCGAATCCTTGTAGCGCCATCGGCAACATGCTGGCATCCAACACGCGCGCAGACATCACCTTCAAGCCCTCGCCGATCTTCACGCCCTCGATCTTGAGGGCATGACAGACTTCCAACGTGCGCCAGACGGGATTCGTGATCACCGTCTCGCTCGGAATGAGTTTCATGTCGGAAGAGGCGCTGTCCTGGAGGACTTTCGCAGAAATGCGCGTTTTATCTTTCGGCACCTCACTGACGACGGCAAAGAAGATCTGGTCGTCATCAGCCCGGGCCGTGATACTTAGGGCAGATACCATCAGCATTCCTAGCGCCATTCCACGGAACCAGCTCATGCCTTACCTCTTTGTTGCCGGTGGAAACTGTGTGGACGGCTCGTGGCTTCCGCTGGCAGGCAGCCGTTCGGAATTGCCGGGAACGGCCCCGGCAGCCGGGCCTCCATGACTCAAGGTGCTGCGTCCCGCCCGATGTGATCCCGGAGAGGCGGCGGCATTCTCGTGCGCATCCGGCCGCTCCCCAACCTGCAGCATCACCAGCGCGACGCCTGCCGCCAACAGCCCGGCCAGCAGAAGCATTCGCGCGAGTCGCCTCACAGTGTATTCTCCACAGTCGACCGTCATACGTGTTTCGAGGTAGTATGCCAAGCGACTCCGCTCAATTCAAGGTGACGGCTGAGTCCATCCTATCGATCGTGATAAGCTGACGCCATGCGGCCCCCCCCCTCAGGAACCCGGGACGCGAGGGCCGTTCGTGGAATCCATCGCATCACGCGTGATGCCCCATAGAATTGTTGAAGAGAGGAGACAGACTCTATGCCGCATGACTTCATGCCGGGTCTTGCCGGTGTTCCTGCCGCAAAATCAGCGATCAGCGACGTGGATGGACTGCGAGGAGTGCTCGAGTATCGCGGCATTCGGGTGGAGGAACTGTGTCAGCATTCGTCCTTTCTCGAAACCAGTTACCTGCTCTTGTTCGCTCGGCTGCCGACTGCAACTGAACTCACGCGGTGGGTGGATGACGTCACCCACCACCGGCGGATCAAGTTCCGCATTGTGGACCTGCTGAAGGTCATGCCTGAACATGGGCACCCGATGGACGCCTTGCAGGCGGCGGTGGCGGCGCTCGGCATGTTTTACCCGGGCCGCAACGTCAAGGATGTCGACAACAACTACTGGTCGGCGGTACGCCTGATCGCCAAACTGCCCACCATCGTCGCGGCCTGGGCGCGGCTGCGGCGTGGGGACGAATATATTCCTCCTCGGGACGATCTGCCCTTTGCCGAGAACTTTCTGTACATGCTGACGGAAACCGTCCCGCATCCCCTGTGGAGCGAGGTCTTTGATGACTGCCTGATTCTCCACGCCGAACACACCATGAACGCCTCGACCTTCGCCGGCATGGTCACGGCTTCCACGCTGGCTGATCCGTATACCGTTGTGGCCTCCTCGATTGGGGCCCTGAAAGGCCCGTTGCACGGAGGCGCAAACGAAGAAGTGGTGACGATGCTGAAAGAAATCGGCACTCCGGCGCAGGCCCGCGCGGCGGTGGATGCGCGTCTCAAGGGGAAACACAAATTGATGGGATTCGGACACCGCGTCTATAAGGTGAAAGATCCTCGCGCAACCGTGCTGCAGGATCTCTGCATGCGACTGTTCAATGTCTGCGGAACGTCTCCGCTCTATGAGGTCGCGGTGGCGGTGGAACAACTCGCCGGCGAACACTTACAAGGAAAGGGCATTTACCCGAACGTCGATTTCTATTCGGGCATCATCTACGACAAGATGGGCATCGAGGTCGATCTGTTTACGCCGCTCTTCGCCATGGCGCGGGTGAGCGGATGGCTGGCGCATTGGCTGGAGCAATTGCGGGAAAACAAACTCTACCGGCCCGATCAGATCTATTCCGGGGAACATGATCGGCATTACGTGCCGATCGATCGACGATAGGCTGACGGCGGATTATTCGGTTCGGCCGATGAACCACCACAACACCACGGACGTAACCATCATGATGACGCCGAGCAATGCATAGGAAATGAATTCCAACATGGCGAATGTCTCCTGTATGAAGGGGGCTACTAAATAATGCCGAGGGTTCCAATGTCAAGGCCCCGGCTACGACCATAACTCTCGAGGCCGCGCCCTTGACTTCGCCGGCGCGGAGATTACCTCCCCTATTGTAAGTAGGATGGCTCAAGTGAAGACCATCAAGACATCCACACAAGGAGGTTCCACAATGGCGATCGTACGATGGGATCCATTTCGGGAATTGGAAGAAATGTCCGACCGGCTGAACCGGATGATCACACGACCGGGAGCCGCTCAAACCGCCACCCAGGGCAAGGAAGTGATGACGGTGACCGATTGGGCGCCGACGGTCGACATCAGCGAAACCGAAGCCGAATATGCCATCAAGGCCGAGCTTCCCGAGATCAAAAAAGAAGACGTGAAGGTGACGGTCGAAGACGGAGTCCTTACGTTGCAGGGCGAGCGGAAGCAGGAGAAGGAAGAGAAGGCGAAGAAGTATCATCGGATCGAACGGTCGTACGGCCGGTTTGTCCGGAGTTTCACACTTCCCGATTCAGTGGACGAGAGCAAGGTGAAGGCTGAATATACGGATGGCGTGCTGCACCTGCACCTGCCCAAATCAGAAAAGGCGAAACCGAAACAGATCGATGTGAAAATCGGCTGAGCAGAGTGCGTCCCGGTCAGGAAGCAAGGCCCGCCCCCCCGGCGGGCCTTTTCTTTTTTTCATCGCGTCACCTGCCACCCATTCCCCTCCGAACGGTCCTTGACCAATCGCCCATCGTGCGGTTGCTCAAGGCCACGCTTGTGCTTCTGAAGGGCGAGCGTTTATTATGCGCGCGTCAAGCAGCTCAACCGCCAGTCATTCGAGGAGATTCAACGATGAAGAACGCTTCGCGCATGCCCAAGAGCCCCGCATCAGCGACGACCGCCACGCGCATGGAGCGCGACACGATGGGGGAACTCCCGGTCCCCTCCAACGCCTATTACGGGGTGCAAACGGCCCGCGCGATCGAAAACTTTCCGATCAGTTCGCTGCGCATTCCTCGCGCCATGATCCGGGCGATGGGACTCATCAAACGCGCCGCCGCCTCAGTCAATCACTCGCTGAAGCTGCTCGACAAAAAACCGGCAGACGCCATCATTCGCGCCGCGACCGAAGTCGTCGACGGTCGTTTGGATGTCGAATTTCCGGTGGATATTTTTCAGACCGGCTCCGGCACTTCCACGAACATGAATACGAACGAGGTCATCTCAAACCGGGCAACGGAACTGCTCGGCGGCGCCAGAGGCAGCAAACTCGTGCACCCGAACGACCATGTGAACCTCGGCCAATCGAGCAATGACGTCATTCCGACCGCCATTCATATTGCCGCCTCGGAAACCATCCAGCGGCAACTCATTCCCGCGCTGACCCAACTCCATAAGGCGCTGAGCGGCAAGGCGCGCGAATTCGACAAGATCGTCAAGATCGGCCGCACGCATTTGCAGGATGCGACACCGGTCCGATTGGGGCAGGAATTCGGAGGCTACGCCAGGCAAATCGAACTGGGGATAGCCAGGATGAAGCAGGCACAGGCGGCCCTGTCCGAAGTCGCTCTCGGCGGCACTGCGGTCGGCACTGGCCTGAACTGTCACCCCAAATTTGCCGGCAAGGTGATGACGCTTATTTCAAAGGAAACCGGGTGCACCTTCAAGGAAGCGGCTAATCACTTCGAAGGACAGTCGGCGCAAGATTCACTGGTCGAAGCGAGCGGGGCATTGCGCACCTTGGCCGTCAGCCTGATGAAGATTGCGAACGACATCCGCTGGCTCGGTTCCGGTCCGCGGTGCGGCCTCGGCGAGATCAATCTGCCGGAAACCCAACCGGGGTCCTCCATCATGCCGGGCAAAGTGAACCCCGTGATTGCAGAATCCGTCACCATGGTCTGCGCTCAGGTGATCGGCAATGACGTGACCATCACGGTCGGGGGGCAGGCCGCCAACTTTGAATTGATCGTGATGTTGCCGGTGATGGCCTACAATCTGCTGCAGTCTATCGAATTGCTTGCGACGGCTTCGACAAACTTTGCTGTGAAGTGCATTGCGGGCATCAAGGCAAATGAAGAGCGCTGCAAGAGCCTCATTGAGGAAAGCCTGGCCATGTGCACAGCACTCGCGCCGGTCATTGGCTACGAAGCCGCCGCAAAACTGGCCAAAGACGCATATAAGTCCGGCAAGACCGTCCGCCAGGTGGCTCGAGAACAAAACGTTTTGCCTGAAAAGCGACTCACTCAACTGCTTGATCCTTGGCGCATGACTCAGGCCGGAGGACCGGTCGGGAGCGCAGGCGGGTAGAGAGCGGGCAAAGCGGATCGCCGGAATTTCGTGTCAGCAGGGCAGGAGCACACCGCCGGCTGCGCTCGGCTTTTGACAGCCCGAGGAGCCCTATGCTAACGTGCGAAAAATTTTGGGGACTTTAGCCGTCTGACCGTCACGATCCGCGGAGGGTCCCTGTGACCACGATTCATCCATTGTCGATATAGATTGAAGGATAGATAATGAGCGGACATGTAGTCATTGTTGTCGGCGCAGGCCCTGCGGGAATGGCCTTGGCAAAAAAGATGGCGGATGCGGGCCACGAGGTCATCATACTCAATCGGGACATCAAGTTCGGCGGACTGGCCGAGTATGGGATTTTCCCCAGCAAGTTGAAACTGCGCGGCGGTTTGAAAAAACAGTATTGGGAGATGCTCGAACAGCCCAATGTGCATTATTTTGGAAACGTCTCGGTGGGACAGGGGAAGGATCTGACGGTCGAGGAGTTGCGCGGATTGGGCGCCTGTGCCGTGGCCTTCTCCATCGGCGCCCAGGGCACCAAAGCGATCGGCGTCGAAGGTGATTCCGCCAAAGGCGTCTTCCATGCCAAGGATGTGGTGTATCACTTCAATCGCCTGCCCGGTTTCGGTGATCGTCCGTTCGACATGGGCAAACATGTCGCCATTATTGGGGTGGGCGACGTCATGGTCGATATCGCGCATTGGCTGATTCGCTACAAGAAAGTGGAGCGGGTGACCGCTATTGCCCGCCGCGGTCCCGTCGAGCGCAAATATAATCCAAAAGAGATTCGAGCCGTCTGCTCAAATATGGATCACGATGGCATCGCCAAAGAATTCGCCCGCATCAAAGAACGGCTGGCGGCAGTCGGACAAAATGCCGACGAAGTCCTGGCCGGCCTGACGGCGGAATTTACGAAGTGCGAGTCGACAGATAGTTCCTCCAAAATGGGATTCCGGTTTCTCGCTTCGCCGAAGCGCGTCCTCGTTGATGCCAACAACCGTGTGCGCGCCCTCGAGATGGAAGAAAATAAGCTGGAACCGAAAGGCGAAGACACTGCCGCGGTGGGGCTCAAACAGCTGTATGAGTTCCCGGTGGACAGCGTCGTATTCGCCGTGGGCGATCGGGTAGATGACACGGTAGGATTGCCCTACAAGAACGGCGTGTACGTCACGAATCCGACCAAGACCGGCAATGATCCGGACGATTCGTTGTTTCAGGCCTATGATGAAAAATCAGGGCAGGTGGTGGACGGAGTGTTTCTCGCCGGATGGGCGCGCAAGGCGAGTGAAGGTCTTGTGGGCATCGCCAAGCGGGACGGCGACTGGTGCGCGGAAGTGATCTCGCGCTACCTGACGACCAAGTCTTCACAATCCGGCGCTCCGGTAGACCAGATTCTGTCAAAATTGCACGCGATCCTGAAAGAACGGAAGAGCAAGCCAGTCGACCTCGACGGCCTGAAAGTGCTGGATACGGTGGAGAAAGCTCACGCCACATCGCCAGATGCCATCGGAGAATTCAAGTTTGCGTCGAACGCCGATATGCTGTCTCACATCGAGCGCGGGCGCGTCTAACGCGCCCGCTTCTATTTAGCCATCGCCCCACTTCAGCTTTTCCCGCAACACCTCATAATAACTGCTCTCTGGAAATCGGATCAGCCTGGTCAGGTGCTCGGAGGCTTGAATTTCCACCGTGTCGCCCTGAGTCAGGGCCACACCGACCTGGCCATCGAGCGTTGCCATCGCCCCGTCATCTTTGCTGGTCAACACGACTTCGATTTCCGCGCTGGCCGGCACGATCAATGGGCGATGTGTCAGCGTATGCGGACAGACTGGCGTTAAGATCAATGACGGGACGGCAGGATTGATGATGGGTCCTCCGGCTGACAGCGAATAGGCCGTCGACCCCGTAGGCGTGCTAATGATCAGACCGTCGCCGCGCAGGTTCGTGACGAACTGCCCTTGAATGGCAATTTTGAGTTCAATCATCCTGGCCAGAGTGCCCTTGCTGATGACCACGTCGTTCAACACGACCCCTCGCGCAACTGTTTCTCCGTGCCGGTGCACGTGCGTCCTCAGCATCAACCGTTCATCGAGCACAAAGTCATTGGCAAACACGCGCTCCAGGGACGGATACAAATTCTCCAGGACGACTTCGGTCAGAAATCCGAGGCCGCCCATATTGACTCCGAGAATTGGAATGCCGCGTTCGCCGGCCAATCGCGCCGCGTTGAGCATCGTCCCGTCGCCCCCCAGAACGAGCAGCACATCGGCCTTGCTGGCTAATTGAGTTTTTTGAAACCCGCCCTGTTCTCCGAGCAAGGTCGTCGAAGTCGTATCCAGGAGCACGTCGATGTTCCGCGAGCGTAACCAACTCACCACGGCTTGCACCGTAGCCTTCACTTCAGGAAATTTGGGTTTGGTGAGAATGCCGATGCTCTTGCTTTTCATACGTGAGACCGCGTCGCGCTGAGATGAGGAGCCGGTTGAAAGGTGCGGGATTGTATCGGGATGGTTCTTTTACTGTCAAACCGGCGCGCAAGATAATCCTGCGACGCCAGGTCTCCCAAGCGCGCGTTTCCCCAATCGCAGCGCGTCGTCCGCGATTCGCTCAATACCTTGACACCCCATATTGTGGTAGTTAGAATCACAACATCAGTATTTTCGAGCCTTTGACCTGCATCTATTCACTCAGCTAAGGCTTCTCTTACAGGCCCCATCACCATAAGGAGGCGGGATGTTCGAACGGTTCACGGACAAGGGTCGCAAGATCATCATCCTGGCACGTGAAGAAGCCGAGCGCCATCAGAACGATTACCTGGGCACCGAGCACCTGGTGTTGGCCATCCTTCGCGAGACGGATGGGATTGCGCTGATGATCCTGAAAAAAATGGGCCTCTCGACCGAACAGATTCGCCTCGAAATCGAGCGCAACCTACCGGGCGGCGGCACGACAATGACCTTCGGAGAAATTCCTTTCAGTCCGCGGGTCAAGAAAGTCATCGAGTACGGGGTGGAAGAAGCCCGGCTCCTCGGTCATAACCATATCGGCAGTGAGCACTTATTGCTCGGACTTCTGCGTGAAGAGGAAGGCATCGGCGGAAAGATTCTGCGGAGTCTTGGCGCCAACCTCTTGACCGCCAGGCAGCTCACGGTGACCTTCCTGCGGAAGTCCGCCCCTCGCGAGCGGGACCGCAAGAGCAACACCCCGGCGCTCGACGAGTTCGGACGTGATTTGACACAACTCGCCCAAGAGGGGCAGTTGGATCCCGTCATCGGACGGGCGGATGAAATCGAACGGGTGCTTCAGATCCTCAGCCGACGCTCGAAGAACAATCCTGTACTCATCGGGGAATCCGGCGTCGGCAAGACGGCCATTGTCGAAGGGCTCGCGCAGCGCATCATCGCGTCGGAAGTCCCGGACAATTTGCTGTCCCGTCGCGTCATCGCGCTGGACCTGGGCTCGCTGGTCGCCGGCACCAAATACCGCGGCCAGTTCGAAGAGCGCTTGAAAGTGGTGATGAAAGAGATCGTGCAGGCTGGCAACATTATTATCTTCATCGACGAATTGCACACGCTGGTCGGCGCCGGCGCTGCTGAAGGTTCGATCGACGCCTCCAATATGCTCAAGCCGGCGTTGTCGCGCGGAGAAATTCAATGTATCGGCGCCACGACGCTGGACGAATACCGCAAGCACATTGAGAAGGACGGGGCCCTCAAGCGCCGCTTCCAACCCATTCATGTGCAACCGCCAAGCACAGATGAAACGGTGCGCATCATTCAGGGCTTGCGTGATCGGTACGAGGAACACCATGGCGTAGAGATCACCGAAGACGCCATTGTGGAGGCGGTCAAGTTAGCGGATCGCTACATCACCGACCGGTTCCTGCCGGATAAGGCCATCGATCTGATCGACGAAACCGGCTCCCGGGCGAAGTTGCAGACCTACGCGCTTCCGTCCGAACTCAAAGCGCTGGAGCAGGAGCTCAAGAAGATCTCGCGGGAAAAAGAACTGGCCATCTCGATGCAAAATTTCGAAGAAGCTGTTCGTCACCGGGAGGAAGAAGAGCGTCTGCGGAAACTGCTCGACGAGTCCAAGCGCGAATGGAAGAAGAACCAGGAAAAGCACAAACCGACCATCGGCAAGGAAGAAGTCGCGTATGTCGTGTCGAAAATGACCGGCATTCCGCTCTTCAAGCTGGAAGAAGAAGAATCCAATAAACTGCTCCGCATGGAAGAATTCCTCCACAAGCGGGTCATTGGGCAAAACGAAGCCATCTCGGCGGTTGCTCGCGCCATCCGTCGATCCAGGGCCGGGCTCAAGGAAGCAAAGAAACCCATCGGTTCCTTTATTTTCCTCGGTCCGACCGGAGTCGGAAAAACGGAGTTGGCGAGAACTCTGGCGGAGTTCCTCTTCAATAGCGAAGATGCGCTCATCCGGATTGATATGTCCGAATACCAGGAGAAATTCACCAGTTCGCGGCTCTTCGGGGCGCCTCCCGGTTATGTCGGGTATGAGGAAGGCGGCCAGCTGACGGAGAAAGTTCGCCGCCGGCCCTATTCCGTGGTGCTGTTCGACGAAATCGAAAAGGCGCATCCGGATGTGTTTAACGTCCTGTTGCAGGTGTTGGACGACGGCGTGCTCACCGATAGCTTAGGCAGAAAAGTCGATTTCAAGAACACGGTCGTCATCATGACGTCCAACATCGGCACCAAGTTGATTCAAAAAGGAGTCTCGCTAGGATTCCAAAACGACGAAAAGAGCGGACAAGCGTTGCGCAAGAAGGATGAAGTGATGGGCGAGCTCCGCCGCTCCTTCAGCCCGGAATTCTTGAACCGCATCGACGAGATCGTGGTCTTCCACTCACTGGAGAAGGAACACCTCATCCATATCCTGGATATTCTGCTGCACGAGCTGAATCTCCGCCTCATCGACAAGAGCGTCAGCATCGAGGTGGATGATGAGGTCAAACAGTGGCTGATCAAGGAAGGATACGAACCGCTGTACGGCGCGCGCCCCATGCGGCGCATCATTCAGCGGGCCATCGGCGATCCGCTGTCCGAAGAGCTCATCAAGGGCCGGTTCAAGGACAACCGGAAAATCAAAGTCGTCCTCCGCGACGGCGCGCCGGCCTTCATCGAACAGGAAGCCATGGCGGGCGTGTAACCTCACGAGCGCCTGTCACAATAGGATCGATTGATATTTGAGATCCTGTACACTACCCGGCAACCCCCGCGGTCCCAACCGGATCCGGGGGTTGTCGTTTTTCACGATGGAGTGAATTGCGAAATTCATCCAGTACCGAGCAGGTTGACTCCCGAGGCTCCTTGCCATAAGTCCACGTGACTCATCACTGTCATCACAGCCGATCAAACGGCTTGTCATTCCGGAAAGGTTGCGCCTGTCCGCCATATGAATAGGGCTACTTCGGCAACACTCCTCGGTCCCATCCTCGGCATCGAAACCTCCTGTGATGAAACTGCCGCCGCCGTTCTTGATGGGAACGGACAGGTTCTTTCCAACATCATTTCGTCGCAACAAGCCGTGCACGAACGATTCGGCGGAGTGGTCCCGGAACTCGCGTCGCGGGCGCATATTCAGAATATAGACCAGGTAACTCGCAGGGCGCTTGACGAAGCAGGTCTTGGCTGGAGAAATTTGCGAGCCGTCGCCGTCACGCAGGGGCCTGGTCTGGCAGGCGCCCTTCTGGTCGGCCTCAGTTATGCCAAATCCACGGCGTATGCTCTGGGGATTCCGCTGGTCGGCGTGAGTCACCTGGAGGGGCATATCGCGTCGGCCTGGATCAACCGCCCGGCATTTCCGAGAACCTGCGTTGTGCTGATTGCATCGGGGGGGCACACGCATCTCTTCCACGCGGAAGAGAAAGGCGGATTCCACCTCCTGGGACGCACCATCGATGACGCCGCAGGCGAGGCCTTCGATAAAGGCGCGCAGATGCTCGGCCTCGGGTACCCGGGCGGGCCGCTCATCGATGCCGCAGCCCGGAACGGGCGACCAACGGCCGTGCGATTTCCCCGCTCACGCGTCAGAACGGGCCAGTTTGATTTCAGTTTCAGCGGGCTCAAAACCGCGCTGCTGTATCACCTCCGGGACATGAGTCTTGATGCGATTGCCCAACAACAGGCCGACCTGGCTGCCGCCTATCAGGAGGCGATCGTGGATGTGCTTGTCGGCCAGGCCTTCGCCGCAGTCAAACGTGCGGGGGTATCCGCGCTCGCCGTCGTGGGCGGCGTGTCGGCCAATTCGCGGCTTCGCGCTCGTTTGGCCGAGCGAGCCGTCAAGGAGGGGATTGAATTGGGGCTTCCGGCACTTTCGTACTGCACCGATAATGCGGCCATGATTGCCACTGCAGGGCAGCGAGCGCTCCTTCAAGGCAACGTCGCGTCTTTCGACTGCGAGGCTATGCCCGACTGTGCATTGCCGGTCTGGTCGGGGAGCGGCGCCGTCCGCCACCCATCTTAACCTTCCCGTCGCAAGGAGCAGGACTATCCCAACCGTCTATGGACATGTCAACGGCCTGAAGGCCAGCCATCTCGCAGCGCTGGAACGATTGTATCGCCGCCGCATCCCTGCCTCGAACGTGCTCACTGCCGAGTTGGCCCGAACCACAACCCTGCTGTCGCGTGACCTTCGCCGTCCGATCGGACTCCTCATCACGCGCCGCGGAGTCGTTGAGCAGGTATTGGTGGGGGCCGGCTGCGCGCCGACGTTCGAGTCGCTTGCGAAGTTCAGGGGCGGCCCCCATTCATTGCGCGGCCTGAGGCTCATCCGAACGCATCTTCATGACGAGCCGCTCAGCCAGGACGATCTCACGCACTTGGCGCTCCTGCGACTGGACATGATCGGAGTCCTGGGCGTGACGGAAACGGGCGAACCAAGCCGGCTGCACCTTGCGCACCTGCTGCCGCCGAATCAACAAGGCGAGGTCTGCCGCATTCTGAAACCGGTCCCGTTCCATGATCTGGATCTGCAACTGGATACCTTCCTCCATGCGCTTGAAAGCGACTTCCAGCGATCGGACACGCAGCATACCGTCGCGGCAGGCCAGGAGTCGGCCATATTGGTGAGCGCCGCACCAAAGGGCCACGCCGAACAGGAAGAGCACTTGGAGGAATTGAACGAACTCGCCCGGTCAGCGGGGGTACGCGTATTGGATCGTGTTGCGCAACGCACCCATGAGGGCTATGAGCGGTATTTGCTGGGCAAGGGCAAACTCAAAGAAGTCGTTATGCGCGCGCTGCAAAAGGGCGCCGACCTTATCATCTTCGACCAGGACCTAGCTCCGGCACAGGCACGGGCGATTTCCGAAGTGACCGACCTGAAGATCATCGATCGCACCCAACTCATTCTGGATATTTTTGCCCGCCGCGCGCACACGCGGGAAGGCAAGGTCCAAGTCGAATTGGCCCAGCTCCGGTATCTGCTGCCGAGGCTTTCCGGACATGGCGCCTCATTGTCACGGCTCGGCGGAGGAATCGGCACACGCGGACCTGGCGAAACCAAATTGGAAACCGACCGCCGCCGCATCCGCGACCGGATCGCCCATCTGGAGCGCGAGATCGATGACGTGGCTCGGCATCAGGATCAGCGGCGGTCCAGGCGCCTCCGGCAAGGATTACCGATTCTCTCCATCGTCGGTTATACCAACGCCGGCAAATCGACTCTGCTCAACACGCTGACCCACAGCCAGATCCCGGCGCAGGACCGCCTGTTTGAAACGCTGGACACCACCAGCCGCCGCCTGCGCTTTCCGCATGATCGCGAAGTTATTGTGACCGATACCGTCGGGTTTATCCGTGACCTTCCCAAAGATTTGGTCGGCGCCTTTCGCACCACGCTGGATGAATTGCGTGATGCCGACATGCTGCTGCACATCGTCGATGCCTCCGCACCCAATCTCGACCAGCAGGTGACGGCGGTTGATACCGTCCTGCAATCGCTCCAGATGGATACGATACCGCGCATCATGGTGCTGAACAAATGTGATCGACTCTCGGCGCGAGAGGCTGAGGCGCTCTGCCAACGGTATCATGGCATTGCCATTTCGGCACTGGACCGGGAGACCTTGCGGCCCTTGATCGCGCACCTGGAAACTCTGTTACCAACCGTTTCCAGCCCCGCTTCGCTCGAAACAGACCCCGGCCAGCCGCCTCAGGACCTGGCACTTGCATCTCACCCCTGACCACTGCACAATTGGCCGCCACCAGCCGCGCATCATGAAAGCCGCCGCCTCACATCACGCGTCTGCTCAGACCGGCAAGCGCCGCCTTGCGCGAATGCTTGACGCGTTACGGACAACCGCGCCCGCCCTGAAAGTCGAGCTGGACTATCACACGCCGTGGGAGCTGTTGGTCGCCACGATTCTCTCGGCGCAATGCACGGACCAGCGCGTGAACCAGGTCACTCCGGCTCTCTTTCGGCGGTATCGGCAGCCGCGCGACTATGCGGCGGCTGACCCTGCGGAGTTGGAGGCGTTCATCCGTCCGACCGGTTTTTTTAAGACCAAGGCCAAACATCTCATGCACTGTGCGAAAGCCGTGGTCGAAACGTTTCAAGGCAAGGTGCCGGATACAATGGAGGCGCTCACGGGACTGCCGGGGGTCGGGCGTAAAACCGCCAACGTCCTGCTCGGCAATGCGTTTGATAAGCCGGCCGTGGTGGTCGATACCCACGTGAAACGAGTGGCGGGGCGACTGCACCTCACCCGCCATACGGATCCGGAAAAAATCGAGATGGACCTGCAGCGGTTGCTGCCCGCAGAGGAATGGACGGAAGGCTCGCAGCGACTCCTCTTGCACGGGCGGTATGTCTGCCTGGCGCGCGCGCCGAAATGCGGGCTCTGCGCGCTCTACACCGATTGCCATTGGGAAGGGAAACTCGCACGATGATCCGAAGTATGACCGGGTATGGGAAAAAAGACGGCACCTCGCAGAAGGCCGGCGTCACCGTAGAAATTCGCTCCGTCAACCACCGGTTTCTGGAGGTGGCGGTCAGGGTCCCTCGATCCCTGGCGCAGTTGGAGGACCACATTCGCAAGGCCGTTCAACAGCGCTGCCTTCGCGGGAGAGTCGATGTGTCGGTGTCGGTACAGGCCGCCGGCGGCAGCCTGAAAACCGTTCAGATCGATCACGCGCTCGCCAAACAATACCATGCGGCCCTCAAAAAGCTGCAGAAGACCCTCGGATTGCGGGGCGCGGTAGAGATGTCCATAGTCGCCGGGTTTCGCGACATCGTCTCCATTACAGATGAACCGGTCGATACCGACCATCTTGGGAAAACCGTGTTGCGCGTGCTTGGCGGAGCCCTGACCGACCTGGAGAAGATGCGCAAGCGCGAAGGGGACGCGCTGGCGAAGGACTTGGCTGTTCACTTGGACGCGATCCGGTCAGCCAAATCAACCGTGGCGGAAAAGGCTCCGGAACTCTCCAGAATCTCCTTTGAACGCATGAAAGCACGGATCGAGGCCCTCCTGCAAAGCGAGCTGCCGGATCCGGCCCGTCTCAACCAGGAACTGGCTGTGTATGCGGACCGTTCTGACATCTCGGAAGAATTGGTCAGACTTGAGTCACATATGATACAGTTCGACCAGACACTCCGCAGCGAGGAGTCCGTGGGGAAAACGCTGGAGTTTCTCCTTCAGGAAATGGGGCGTGAAGTGAACACCATCGGCTCGAAAGCCAATGATGCGGAGATCGCCGCGCTGGTCGTCCGCATGAAAGCCGAACTGGAAAAATTGCGCGAACAAGTTCAAAATGTGGAGTAACGTCGGCGCCGAGCCGGCACAGAATCATCTATGAACACTGCGCCCGTTCCATCTCACGAGAAACCGGCTCAAGTACGGCGGGGCATCCTGTTCATCATTTCCGCCCCGTCAGGGAGCGGGAAAACGACGCTGTGCAAACAGATCACGGCCAATGTTCCAGGCTTGTGGCATTCCATTTCTTACACCACCCGCAAGCCGCGCCCCGGAGAGGTGGATGGGCAGGACTATCATTTCCTGGATGAAGCCTCATTCCGGCAGATGATTGATCGAAACGAATTCGTGGAATGGGCCCACGTCTACGGCAATCTATACGGAACGCCCCGCAAGGAATTGACGGAAAAAATGGAACAGGGCATCGATGTCCTGCTCGAAATCGACGTGCAGGGCGCCCGGTCAGTGAAGAAGAAATTCGAGGACGGCGTCTATATTTTCATTCTCCCGCCGTCATTTGATACCTTGCGAACCAGGCTCCAAAACAGAGCCGGGGACTCGCCGGAAGAAATTCAGCGGCGCCTGCAGAAGGCCAAGGAAGAGGTCTGGAGCTATCGCGAGTATTACTACATCGTCCGGAATGATGATCTGAAACAATCGCTGAAAGAACTCGAAAGCGTGTTCCTGGCGGAACGCATCAAAACGAAACGCCTGAACATGACCTGGCTGGAAGAAAAGTTTATTCTCGACAAAGAGGGCAAGCAGGGGAATTCCTCCTCCGCCCCCGCATCAAAGGAGCACTTGCATCATGGGTGAAATGTTATCGTTGTTACCGGAATATGCCGCCGGCGAATTCGATTCCCGCCACCGCCTGGTCATCGTCGCGGCGCAGCGCGCCAAACAATTGGTCCAGGGCGCGCGCATGACCGCGTCCTCCAAGTTCACCAAAGAAACCAGCATCGCGCTCGATGAGGTGTTGCGACATAAGGTGAAGTTCCTGGTCGGCAAGGAAGCCCGCGATGCGATCAAGGAATCCAAGCGCGTGAAGGAAGGCGAGACCGAACGCCTGGCGATGATGACCGGAGAAGACGCCAAGGAGATCAAAAAAGAACTCAGCGTCTACGTCGACGATACCGCCAAGCCCGTCGCCGCCCCGGAGGCCGAGGAGTAGTTCCCCTTCGTGCAGACCACCGGCCCCTCACTTCCCGGTGTCCGCCTTGTGCTCGCCGTCACCGGGAGTATTGCCGCCTATAAAGCGGTGAGTCTGCTGCGCCTTTTACGGCGCGAAGCCGCCACGGTCAATGTCGTGATGACGGCCGGCGCCTGCCGGTTCGTCACCCCGCTGACATTTGAGGTGTTGTCCGGCGCCCATGTGGCGACGGACCTCTTCGAAGCTCACCAGGAGATGCTTCACCTGTCTCTGCCGGAGCAGGCGCACGCCATCGTGATTGCACCGGCCACGGCCAATTGCCTCGCCAAGGCCGCCCTCGGACTCGCAAACGATCTCCTCTCCACCATGCTCCTCACGACTCAATGCCCGGTAATCTTCGCGCCGGCCATGGACGGCGACATGTGGCGACATCCCACCGTCGTGGAACATGTCGCCGCCTTGCGAGCACGCGGAGCGATCATCGTGGAACCGGAGGATGGTCCGCTGGCATCCGGCCGCCAGGGACAGGGACGGTTGGCCGATGAGGAACGAATCCTGGCAGCCGTTCTCACCACCGTTCACCCGCGCCGAGATTGGTCTGGCCGTAAAGTGCTCATTTCAGCCGGACCAACCCAGGAAGCCATCGATCCCGTCCGGTTTATCTCCAACCGATCGTCGGGGAAAATGGGATACGCCTTGGCCGAGGCTGCCCGAACCCGTGGGGCGGAAGTCGTGCTGGTCTCGGGTCCGACATCGCTGCCGTCACCCGCCGGAATTGAATATTGTCCGGTCGTCACGGCCGAGGAGATGCGAAAGGCGATCACACACCGGTTGGCCTGGAGCGATACCGTTATTATGGCCGCCGCCGTCGCAGACTTTCGTCCCGCGCGCCCCTCGGCCAGCAAGATTAAGAAGCAGCGCGGGCCCGTCACTCATCTCGAACTCGAAACGACCGACGATATTCTTCGCGAACTGAGTGAACGCCGCACGAGCCAATTACTCGTCGGATTTGCCGCAGAAACTGAGGATCTCCTTGCCCACGCCAAGGAAAAACTGCATGCTAAGGGCGTTGATCTCTTGGTCGCCAATGACGTGACAGCGGCAGGGTCGGGCTTCGGATCCGACACGAACCGGGTCTGGCTCCTAACCCGCGAGGGTGATCCCGAAGCGCTTCCGCTGCTGTCCAAGCGCGATGTCGCAGACCGGATCCTGGACCGCATGCTGACAGTGCAGAGCGGCCAGCGACGGTCGACACAACCATCGCGACCGCGTCGGAAGGAGTAACACGTGTCGTCACCGCACCGTATCGCCCCCAGTATCGCCGCCGAGATCGACCGTTTGGCAACGGCAGTGGCCAAGGATCCCCGCTCCAAAGACTTCCTTCCTCTCGCAGACGAATACATCAAAGCCGACATGTGGCAGGAAGCCGCAGCCGTGCTCGAGGATGGCCTGAAGGTCTATCCGGGGTTCGTAACAGCCATGGCTGCGCTGGGCAGGGTCTACGATCAACTGGGCCACTCAGCAAAAGCGAAGGCCATTCTCGAAGACGTCGTCAAGCAACGCCCCGACAATCTTCGCGCGCACCGCATCCTCGCCAAGCTCTACGACACGGAGGGACAGGCTGAACTGGCGCTCCGTTCCTGCGCAGCCATCCTCAACGCCAACCCCTTCGACGAAGAAGCGCTGGCATTCAAGCGACACGTCACTGGCGCGCCGAACGATCCGCCGCCAGCGAAACGCGACAAGAAACGCAACGCCACAGAACCAACCGCCGACAAGCCTCCTGCGGCTAATCCCGCCGTGTCGGCTGCCCAGTCCGCGCTGTCGGAGGTGGCGTTGCCCACCATGCCGACTGGTGAACCCCTTCATGACCCGGTCCCTGCACCTCCCGCCGTTCAACATGCCGCCGCTATCGCGCGCCTTGAAACCTGGCTCGGCACCATTCAGGCCAAACGGCATGCCGACGCGAGCCGACGCTAGTCCGTTTCAGCGTTTGACCCACCCCTGACAGCCTGTTAGAATGCCGCGCTGCTGGCATCCCTATCCATTTGCAGCCTACTGCTAACCGAGGCGCGCGACAGACACATGGTGCGGCTACTGGTGCTTCATGGTCCCAATCTCAATCTCCTGGGGACGAGGGAACCCTCCCTTTATGGGCAGATGTCGTTACCCGACATCGATCAGTCTATTACCCGCCGGAGCGGTGAACTCGGGATTGCGGTGCAGACCAAGCAGTCCAATATGGAAGGGGAACTGGTCACCTGGATTCAAAACGCCAGAGGACATTTCGACGGGATCATCATCAATCCGGCCGCCTATACGCATACCAGCATTGCGATACGTGATGCGATTGCCGCCGTCGCCTTGCCGACGGTCGAAGTCCATCTGTCGAACATTCATCAGCGGGAGGAGTTTCGCCATCACTCCTTCATCGCCGGTGTCGCCCTGGGACAGATTGCCGGTTTCGGCCCGACCGGATACCTGCTGGCGCTGGAAGCATTGGCCGCACATCTGGGAGCCAGACGCACCCCCTCGCGCAGACGAGCAGACGTGAGAAAAAAACCCGCGGCCTTGCGCCGTTGAACTTGTTGCACCAAGGAGAGTTGTTGTGATTTCGACCGCAGAGTTTCGGAACGGCAGCCCGTTAATGGTAGAGGGACAACCCTTTTATATCGTAGAATTTCAACACGTCAAACCCGGCAAGGGCGGAGCATTCGTGCGGACGAAGCTGAAAAGCTATCTTTCAGGCAACGTGCTCGACCGAACCTTCCGCTCCGGGGAAAAATTCGACACGCCCGAGATCGAAGAATGCGACATGCAGTTCCTCTATGCCACGAACGATTCCTATACCTTCATGGATACGGACACGTACGAGCAGTCGACGTATGAGAAGAGTCAGTTGGGCAGCAATGCCGATCTGCTCAAAGAGAACATGATCGCGAAGATCCTTATCTATGAGCACAAGCCGATTACCGTCGTCTTGCCGAATTTCATAGAACTGAAGGTCGTGGACGGCGAACCGGGTGTGCGAGGCGATACGGCCTCCGGCGGCAGCAAACCGGTCACCGTGGAAACAGGCGCCACGATCAAGGTGCCCCTCTACCTGGAAATCGGGGAAGTCATTCGTATCGATACCAGAACCCGTGAATTTGTGGAGCGCGTGCGTTGAGCTCATCACGTAAGAAGACCGGAAAAGGCGGCACTGCCGGGAAAACCATTGTGCTGCCGAGCGCCTTTGCGCCACGAACGTCTGCAGCCGACGAGACGATCTTGAATCCTGACCAGGCCGCGCAGATTCAGCAACTGGCCGATCTTCTGAAGCGAAATCATCTGACCGAATTGGAAATCGAGCGCAGCGGCATGCGCATCCGGATCCGGCATGAGCCGGCCGCGCGCGCCACAACGACGCACACCGTGGAAACCGTCCACAACCAATCGGCGGCGCCCGGCGCGGCGCCGGCGCCGCAAACTCGCCCCTCGGCAGAAACAGACGGCCAGGTGACGATTACATCACCGATCGTCGGCACCTTCTACCGGTCGCCCTCGCCCGACGCCGACCCATATGTGGAGGAAGGCGACTATGTGAAGAAGGGCCAGGTCTTGTGCATCGTCGAAGCCATGAAGCTCATGAATGAAATTGAGTCCGAGGCCGACGGACGCATCACCAAAATTCTGGCGGAGAGCACCAAGCCCGTCGAGTATGGACAACCACTCTTCTTGATAGATCCCAGCGCCACGCCCTAGCCGCAGAGGTCATGGGGATTCGTGACGAGACCCGTCCTGGACTCACCAGCCTCATGAAGCCCATTCCATCTGCGACCGGCGAATGCCCACTGGCAACGGCCTTCTCGAAAGCTGAACGAGCGCGACGGACAGCGGCAGCATAAGGTAGACGCACAGCAAGATGCGCATCGGAGTATCTCGTGTTTAAAAAAGTATTGGTTGCCAATCGCGGAGAGATCGCCCTTCGGGTCATCCGGGCCTGTAAAGAGCTCGGCATCAAGACCGTGGCGATTCATTCCGAGGCCGATGCCGCCAGTCTGCACGTACGGGCGGCGGACGAACATGTCTGCGTCGGCCCGCCCGAAGCCGCCCTCAGCTATCGCAACATTCCCAATGTCCTCAGCGCCGCCGAAGTGACCGGCGCCGACGCCATTCATCCCGGCTATGGATTTCTTTCCGAAAACGCGCACTTTGCCGAAGTCTGCGAATCGATCGGCGTCAAGTTCATCGGCCCCACGTCCGAACACATCGCCCTGATGGGCGACAAGTCCAAAGCGCGTGAAGTCGTGGCGAGGAAAGGCCTCCCGGTCACGCCCGGCAGTCCAGGCGAACTCCGGAGCGAACAGGATGCACAGGAGGCCGCCAAAATCATCGGCTTCCCCGTGATCATCAAAGCCTCCGCTGGGGGCGGCGGACGCGGCATGCGCGTGGTGAATAAGCCGGAAGAATTGACCAGGGCCTTTCAGGCGGCGCAGGCGGAAGCCAAGTCCACCTTCGGCCATGACGGCGTCTACCTCGAACGGTATTTTCTCGAACCCCGGCATATCGAAGTGCAGATCGTCGCGGACAACCGCGGCCATGTCGTCCATCTCGGCGAGCGTGACTGCTCGATCCAGCGGCGCCACCAGAAACTCGTCGAAGAAACCCCGTCCCCGGCCATCGACGAACGGCTGCGGCGCGAGATCGGCCGGACGGCGGTCGAGGCCGTCAAAGCCATTCGCTACTGCAATGTTGGCACAGTGGAGTTTCTGCTCGACAAGGACCGGAACTTCTTCTTCATGGAAGTGAACACGCGCATCCAGGTCGAACACCCGATCACGGAAATGGTGACCGGCATCGATCTCGTGAAAGAACAAATCCGTATCGCGGCGGGACTGCCGCTTTCGTTCAAGCAACCGGACATTAAGCTGACCGGGCACAGTTTCGAATGCCGGATCAACGCCGAAGACCCGGAAAAATTCACTCCCTGCCCGGGCCAAATCACTAAATATTCCGCCCCCGGCGGTATGGGCATCCGCGTCGACTCAGCGATGGAGCCAAACGCTGTCGTGGTGCCGTACTACGACTCCTTGATCGCCAAATTGATTACCCACGGACGCGACCGGCAGGAAGCGATGGCCCGTATGCGCCGGGCGCTGGACGAGTTCGTCATCGAGGGCATTAAAACCACGATCCCGCTCCACCGAAAGATTTTCAACGATCCTGATTTTCAGAAGGGGCATGTCTCCACAACATTCCTCGACCGCTTTCTCGCCGGCCAGTCTGCGTAACCAATCGACGATACCAGGGAGCGCGCCACGTCTCAGTCCGCTCGACAATCTTCTCTCAACGGGCTGTATCTCATCCTTGATCCGACCGTGCGTCCTGAGCGCCCGCTCACTGATGTGCTGCGGGTCGCCGCGGCAGCGGGAGTGCACCTGTTTCAATACCGCGACAAACAGGCGACAATGAAAGAAGCCTACGCGCTGGCGCTCGCACTACGTCAGGCGGCGACGGAGGTCGGGGCGACGCTGATCATCAACGATCGTTGCGACCTGGCATTGGCGGTTCAAGCAGACGGGGTGCACCTGGGACAGGAGGATCTCCCGCTGGCCGATGCGCGGCGACTCTTGGGACCAGAGAAAATCATCGGGCTCTCGACCCATACTCCGGAGCAAGCGAGTGAAGCGGTGGGGCTGCAACCGGACTATATCGGCTTTGGACCGATCTTCAGCACGGCCACCAAAACCGATCACGACCCGGTTGTAGGGCTTAAGGGATTACGCGCAGCCCGCGCACTCACCACCTTGCCGATGTTCGCCATCGGCGGTATTACTTCTCAGCATGTCACGGACATCATGACGGCAGGGGCAGACGGGGTGGCGGTGATCTCCGCAATTCTCACAGCCGCGGACCTTGAGGCAGCTATCCGGAGCTTTCAGCAACCGCCTTCCACACCAGCTCGGCCAGCTCACTGATCGGACGGCTCCCGGCCAAGTGCTCGACGGTTTTGTTCCACAGACCATCCAATTGCGGTTGATAGGGCAACGGTCCCAGCAATGGAACCGCAACTCGCGTTTTCAATAGCGCCACGGTTGATGCACTTTGCGCTTCTTCAATAGGAGTGGTCGCAGGCGCCGTCTCATTCAAGAGCAGAGCCAGAACCCGGATTCGGCGTCGCTCCAGCGCTTCCAGCGTGAGCAGCGCGTGATTGATTCCACCAAGACCAACCCGTCCAACCAACACGACGGGAAGCCCGAGACGGCCGATCAGATCACTCATATCCCATTCGCTGCCCATCGGCACAAGGAGGCCGCCGGCTCCTTCCACGACGACGCAAGGATACCGCAGGGCCAGCTGATCGTACCGTCGAGCAATTTCACTGACATCAAGTACCCGCCGTTCCGCTGAAGCCGCAGACCAGGGGGCCAATGGCGCGGGAAAACGATAGGGCGACACAAGGTCGAGAGAGTCCCGTACCCGCGCAGCCGCCATCAGTCGAGCGGCGTCGCTGTGATCCGGCTGGACAAAATCCACGCCGGTTTCGACCGGCTTCATCACGCCGACCTGGCGGCCCAACTGCACGAGCCTACGGACCAGCGCCGCGGACACGAGCGTCTTACCGACCGCCGTGTCGGTACCCGTCATGAACACGCCCGCCCTGTTCGTCATTCCTGTTTCGTCTCCAGCGCCCAGGTATCGATTAGAGGATCCGGCTGTCCAGGTTCATGATCTGTCCCGACAAGCCGGGCATTTGAGCAAGGTGGCAGATTGTTCGGCTCACATCCTCCAGATTCGAGATCTGTCCCAGCACATGGTCGCTCAACTGGCCGGAGGAAGGAAATGCATCACCGGCCAATGCGGTCGGTTGCCAACCCGGGCAGACCAGATTCACCCGGATATGGTACGGCCCCCATTCGCGGGCAGCGGTCTGCACGAGCCCCACAAGGCCGGCCTTGGAGGCCGCATAGGCAGCCTGGCCGCTCGTCCCATGCCATCCGGCATAGGACCCGATCACGATCATGGATCCGCCGCCCTGCTTCATCATTACCGGGGCCGCAGCCGTCAGGCACCGATAGGTTCCCGTGAGGTTCGTGTCGATCATGCGCTGCCATTCGTCTTCCGGACAACGCACCACGAGATGGCTAGACGCGACGCCGGCATTGCACAACAGCACGTCGAGGCGGCCCTGCCGATCCAACACAGCATCGATCATCGCCTGAATGTCCTGACGTGACCGTATGTCCGCCTGATACACGGCGCCTTCTGCCCCATCGACGGAGAGCTGGCGTAATGTCTCCTCGGCTGCCTCCTTGTGACGGCAATAGTGCACGCCGACCCAAAATCCAGCGCGGGCGAAGGCAAGGCACAGGCCGCGGCCGATCCCGCCGGACCCGCCGGTGACTAACACCGTCCGGGGTTCGCGAGTAGAAGAACGGGGGAACTGTGGTTCAAGTTTCACGGCGAGCGATTATGCGAGCAGCACAGAGAGAAGGCAAGGCGGCAGGAGCCGGCTTGCCGCGGCAGTTCCGGTATGGTACCGTATTTTTTTGACTGGAGGATCGCTGTGATTGTTCAGAACCTGGTTCGCTCGACCCTGATCGCAGTAGGCATTTTCGGATCCGCGGCCATTCTTCTTGAACAGGACCGGGCCTCGGCCGCCGACGCAGGGCAGGCCATCGCCCAATCCGCAGATTACTTTCCGGACACCGTCGGCACACGTTGGCAATATCGCGGGCAGATTTCTGAAGGGCCGCTGCAGACGATCGAGAATAAGTATTTCAGCAACGTGTCTTCGGTCACCGGCACCCGCACCTTGAAGGGCGGCCTGGTCGTCACCGTCTTTCACGATACCAATCCCGGCAACCACGGTCCTTCCGATAGTTTTTACCGGCGCGACGCCGCCGGCGTGGTCTACTACGGGTCCGAACCGGGCACGCCGCTGGAGAAGCAATTGACGCCGTACCAGATCATTCGGTTCCCGATGAAGGTGGCACAATCGTTTCAACAGTTCAACCGCACCGATATCGACTTCGGCAGCGATATCGACGGGGACGGAACCAACGAACATGTGGACGTCGAAGGGCTTTCAACGGTGGTGGGCCGGGAATCGATCACCGTTCCGGCAGGAACTTATCCCGATGCGGTGCGCGTGGAGGCGAGGATGACGCTGAAGATCCGGCTCTCCTCTGTTGAGCGAACCGCGGTGGGCACGGATGTGATGACGGCCTGGTTTGCCAAAGGCGTGGGGCTGGTGAAGTATATCGAACGACAGGAACTGGCCGCGCTCAAGGACGACCGCGGAAACATCACCGACATCACGGAAGAACTCGAAGAAGTCAGCGTGAAGTCGGCGCCGGGCCTACAGGGTCGGCACGAACCCGCGCCGGAGGGTTTGCTCGCTGACGACGCGGGCAACCAGAAATTGTTTCAGGTACTCTTCGCCCCCGGCCTTCGCGCCTACGCCCGATAACCGGTGTCCGCCGAATGGCTGGCGCCCGACCAGGGCTCCGGTAATCGGACGGTTGATGTACAGATTCCCGACATCAAACGCCTCGCGCGCGCGCGCGATGTGCCGGGGACTGCGCGAATAGAGTCCGCCGGTCAGCGCGTAAGCGGTGCCGTTGGCGCATTCCAGCGCCTGCTCAAACGAGGCGACACGCAGCACGGCTAGAATCGGACCAAAAATTTCCTCCTGTGCCATCCGGTGCGCAGGATCAATGTCCGCGATCACCACGGGGCCGACCGAGTATCCAGGCCCTTCCGCCGACCGGTCCACCAGCACCCGCCCTTCCCGCCGCCCGAACTCGAGATACTCCAGAATACGTTGTTTCGCGCGCGCATCAATGACCGGGCCGACTTGAGTCGCGGGATCGTCAGCCGTGCCGATGCGGAGACTCATCACGGCATCGGTCAGCCGTTCGAGAAACGCATCGTGAATCGAGTCCGTCACAATCACGCGCGAGCAGGCGGAACATTTCTGTCCCGCATAGCCGGTGAACGATTGCACCACGCCTGTCACGGCTTCATCCAGATCCGCCGTCTCATCAACGACGATGGCATTTTTCCCGCCCATCTCGGCGATAACCCGCTTCACGAAACGTTGTCCCGGCTGCTGAACCGCAGCGGCCTGCATGATGCCCAAGCCCACGTCTTTCGATCCGGTAAAGGCAATGGTTCTCACCGCAGCAGAGGCCACCAACTCGCGCCCGACTTCAGGCCCGCCCGGAACATATTGCAACAACCCTTTCGGCACCCCGGCGTCCAACATGATACGCGCCAGTTGATACCCCACGGCAGAAGCCCGCTCAGAGGGCTTGAATAACACCGGATTGCCCGCAACCAAGGCCGCAGCCACCATGCCGGTCGGAATCGCCAGGGGGAAGTTCCATGGCGCAATCACTACCGTCACCCCACGCGAGCTCCAGCACACCTCGTTTGATTCACCCGGATACCGGCCCAAGCGGGGCGGGGGATCGAGCCGCGCCATTTCCCCGGCATAATATTCCAGAAAATCGATCGACTCCGCGACATCACCGTCGGCCTCCCGCCAGGGTTTGCCTTCCTCGAACACTTCCCACGCGGCCAGATCCCACCGTTCCTCCCGCATCAGGGCGGCAGCCTTCCGCATCACCGCGACACGGTCAGCAACCGGCCGTCTACTCCAGGCCTCTTCAGCAGCCTCGGCAATCTTCGTCAACGCCGCGACATCGGCGGGCTGATAACTCTGCACCACCGCTATGAGTTGATCCGGCTGACCCGGATTATGCGTCGACAGATCGGACCCTGTCGGAAGATGGACGGCCAGCTTCGATATGTCGAGTCGTTGTCCCAATTGCCTGCGGCGCCGCTCGATCGCATCGGCCATGGCGGTACGGACGGGTGCACGCGAAAAATCCGCGACCGGTTCGTTCACAAATTCGGTAGATGAGGCGGAGGGGGAGGAATGTTGATCAACAGGCGGGGAGCCTGCGGACTGGTACAGGGTGCCATCAGGCGGGGACAACAACAACGACAGCGGCTGCGACTCCACGTATTCTTTCCGCAAGAACGATTCATTGGACGTGTTCTCCAACAGCCGACGGACGAGATAGGCCATGCCGGGCAAGAGTTCACCGACCGGCGAATAGAGCCGGAGACGGCGACCCCGATCACTCATCGCATGCTGAAACGGTTCTGCCATGCCGTAGATCATCTGATATTCCCAGGCCGCCTGGGGCAGGCTGAGCGCTTCCGCCACCGCCTCGATCACGGCCAGGCTCCGCAGATTGTGCGTGCCAAACGCCGGCCTGATGAGATGCGATTGCTCCAGCAACAGACGAACCAGCGATTCATAATTCACGTCGGTCCGGGACTTCTGTTCGAAGAGCGGCATCGACCATCCGCGCTGGCGATACCGGATCGCGTCGGAATCCCAGTAGGCGCCCTTCACCAGGCGAATCGTCATCGGCGCCTGCCGAGTTTTCGTCCAGGCCAGCAAGCGCTGCACATCATCCCCGGTGTCGGTGCGGTAGGCCTGCAGCGCGATCCCTGCATGGGGGAACGTGCGATACGGTTCCTCCTCAAAGAGGCGCATGAAGATGGAAAGAATCAGATCCTTCGTCTCCGCCTGTTCCATATCGAAGATGATGGAGGCGGGGAGTGTGCCCGCGACATTCAAGAGCGGCCGCAGGCGAGCCGCAACGGCACGATAGCTGCGCTCGGGATCGATGGGATCGAGTTGCGAATAGAGGGCCGAAATTTTAATCGACAACTGGACACGGGGAAGCGGGCCGAGATGATCGCGCTCAAGCAACGGCGAGGGGGACCAGGCCGGGCAGACGTCACCGAGGATCCGCAGGGCTGCCAGGCAGCGATCCCGATAGGCATCCGCCTCCCGTTCGTTCACACTCGCTTCGCCGAGCAAATCCACCGAAAAGGCCCGCCCCTCGCCCCACAATCGGCGCAGCGCCGGCACCGCCTGCTCGATGGACGCCCCGGCAATGAAGCTGGTCGCCATCTGCTCCACCTGATGCCGGATGGCCTTCCCGCTGAGCGATGCGCCGAGCTTCGTGGACGCGAGTGCCTTAAGTCCCCACTGTGCACCGAAGAGATGCCCGCTCATGTCGCCGAAATATTCTTCAGCCAACCGCACAACCTGCGCATCACCCTTCAGCGACGGCAACACATCAATGAAGCGAAACAGCTGCGCCTTGAAGGCAGGATCTTTCATGGCCAGGTTGATCGCCGCCTGCGACCACCAGCGGGAATCGAACAGACCGGGCGACAATCCGCTGGAACGGCGGGCCAAGTCCTCGCCAATCGCGCGAATACGGGGTTCAAGCAGGGCAGGGTCGAGAGGCATCGGTTCCTCCTGAGCAGCGTGAGCGGTACTTACCGCAGTATACACCGCGCCGCAGGGCGTGAACATTTGATCGCGAACGCCTGTCTCGCACACCTGGCCGGGCTGCACGAGCAAATCCTATCCCTTGTAAACTTCTTCTGACTTGTTAGAATCGGCCCCTTGTTTCACGGCCTCCTGAAGACATCGTCACGGAACGGCACACGACATTCTTTCTCACTTTTTCTTGCCCATGAACCTTATGCCGATCGAGACCACGCACGAGCTGATCGAAACAATTCTTGCGAAATGGGCAGGGGCGATCGGGGAAGACTATCTCGGATACAGGGGACATGTGTACCGCATGTTCAACTTCTGCCTGGCGTTGCATCCATGCACCGAGGAGGAGAACACAAAGTTAGCCATCGCGGGCTGCTTTCACGATATTGGTCTTTGGTCTGATCTCACGCTCGACTACCTCCCGGCATCAATTTCCCACGCCGCCCAATACCTGTCCGATTCAGGGCGGGAGGAGTGGTCTGAAGAAATGGCCTTGATGATCGGCATGCACCATAAGGTGCGCGCCTATCCTGATCGCCGTTACCCTCTTGTCGAAGTGTTCCGAAAAGGCGACCTGGTTGACGTTTCGTTGGGCCTGTTGAGTTGCGGGATTCCGCGATCGCACATCACAGACGTGAAGAACCACTTTCCCAATCACGGCTTTCACAGATTCCTCCTCAAAACAGGTGGAGCCTGGTTGCCGAGGCATCCTTTCAATCCAGCACCCTTTATACGGTGGTAGCACAGACTGAGTAGGTCAGGTGACCTTCACGCCCACCTGGCTGGCGGCAGCCAACCACGTTTCTCCCTTGAATATCCGACAGCCGCTCCGGTACAGTGCGCCGTTTGCCTTGACCATTACCCTATCTATGGCGGTGCACTGTGGCGATGAGTGGCGCACAGGTTCCGAAGGAGTACGATGGCCGACTCATCAGCACAATCCGTCTGTTGGGGCACTGTGGCCCTCTTCACCACGCTGACGATCCTGACCTTCGTCGGGGTTCCGCTCTTCGCCTATTACTATGACTATACCGTCCTGGATTGGACGCTGCTGGCCATTCTCTATGTCATCACCGGCATGGGGATCACGGTGGGGTACCACCGCATGATTACCCATCGCAGCTTCGAGAGCCGTCCCTGGATCAAGATCTGCCTGCTGGTGATGGGGGGATGGGCTGTACAAAATTCCGCCTTGCTCTGGTGCGCCGATCATATTCGCCACCACGCGCATACGGACAAGGAGCCCGATCCGTACAACGCGAGCAAGGGGTTTTGGCACAGTCACGTGGGATGGTTATTCATCAATACGCCGTATCGTGAAGACCGGTTCGCCACAAAATTACGGACCGACCCGATGATCAGGTGGCAACACCGGTATTACTGGGTGATCGTGGCCTCAGGCCTGTTATTGCCCTTCGCGGCCGGCTATTTGAACGGCGGATTGATGAGCGGCCTCGGGTGTTTTTTGCTCGCCGGCGTGTTGCGTACGGTCCTGGTGTTGAATTCCACGTTTACCATCAACTCTCTCTGCCACATGGTCGGCACCCAGCCGCACGGCGCGCAAGACAGCAGCCGGGACAGCTGGCTGATTTCATTCATCAGCTTCGGCGAGGGGTACCACAATTACCATCATACCTATTCGCGCGACTATCGAAACGGGTCGAAATGGTACAACTTCGACCCGTCCAAATGGTTGATCTATACGCTTTCGGTGGTTGGGCTGACCTATAACCTCCATCGGGAACGCACGTAAACGGCTGGTGAACAACGCCCGCCGCTGTTGTTCCCGCATCGCTCCGCCCCTCGACGTATTTCTGCAGATGCACCTCGGCTCTTCGCTCGCTGCGGCCGTGCTGGACAGACTTTTTGACCATCCTTTCAGCTTATACCTTTCGCATCGCTGATCTCTTTTACCCAACCACCTGCTGCGCCGGTTGACCCATTTCTTTTCGCCGCGGCGATAGCTTAAGATGCGTGAAGCCCGCGCAATCCAATCGGACCAGCGGGGTGGAGGAGGCATCACTATGGCAGAAGAAGCAGGCGGCGCGCCGCACCAGGAAGAAGCAGCCGCCAGACCCAATATCATTCCCGGAGTCAAACACGTCGTCGCCGTCAGCAGCGGCAAGGGCGGCGTCGGTAAATCCACGGTCTCCGTCAATCTGGCGGTCGCCCTCGCGCTCACCGGCGCCAGGGTCGGATTGCTGGATGCGGATATCTATGGCCCCAACATCCCGATGATGATGGGGGTCGAGAAAACTCCCGAACAGAAAGACGGCAAAATCGCGCCGGCGGAAAGCCACGGCGTGAAGCTGATCTCCATGGGATTTTTTGTGCCGGAAGACACGGCCGTTGTGTGGCGCGGCCCGATGGTGCACACCGCGATTCAACAACTCTTCCGGGATGTGTTATGGGGGGAGTTGGATTATTTGCTGATCGACCTGCCTCCGGGAACCGGAGACGCGCAGCTCACCCTGACCCAGCTCGTGCATCTGTCCGGCGCCGTCACCGTCACCACGCCGCAGGAAGTGGCGTTGCACGATGTGCGCAAGGGCATGATGATGTTTCAGAAGGTGAACGTGCCGCTTCTCGGCATCGTGGAAAATATGAGCTTTTTCGTCTGCGGCCATTGCGGAGAACGGACGGAGATTTTCTCTCATGGCGGCGGCGAGCGGGCGGCGGAGAAACTCGGGATTCCCTTCCTCGGCCGGGTTCCCATCGATCCCGTCATTCGCGCCGGTGGTGATACCGGCAATCCGATCGTGGTCGCCAAACCCGATTCTCCGCAGGCCCATGCCTTTCGGGAGATCGCGGCAAAATTGGCGGCGGCCTTGCAAACAGGCGGGGCATCGGCGGCCAAGAGCCGGATCGAGAGTCTATTAGATAAAATCAAACGGCCGGCCGCCGATCGGAAGCCGGACTAGGAAAGAGTGACGCACTCAGGGAGGATGTATGGGCGAGTTGATCAGAATCGCAGGAACCGCCGACGTGAAGCCGGGAGCCGGCATGGTCGCGGAAGTGAACGGGAAAGCCATTGCGGTCTTCAATGTGGACGGGACGTTTTATGCCATCGACAATACCTGTGTGCATCGCGGCGGCCCGCTGGGCGAAGGCGATGTTGTGGGGGATGTGGTCGCCTGCCCGTGGCATAACTGGGAGTTCAATGTGAAGACGGGCGCCTGCATCAACAACCCTTCGGCCAAAGTGACCACGTACGAAGTCACGGTCGAGGGCACCGATATTAAAGTCCGGCTGTGATGCAGGGACCACCTTGCTCGCGACGTCGCCACAACGAAACAATCATTCCGACACCATCGTGAATAGTGAATGGAGGCTCCAATGGCGGACAATCAGCTGACCCCGAAACACATCGAGATCGCCGAAACCTTCGTGCGGCTCTATGTCTTTCTGACCCAGTACATCGACCGGTGCGAGGATGAATCCGCGCGGAAGGAATATCCGGAAGCGGAACTCCAGAAACATCTGGGCGAAACCCGCGCCAAGATGCTGGAGATCCTGAAGGTGAATCCCGTGGTGAAGGGCAAGGTGGAAAAGGAATGTGAACGCGTCCTCGCACTGGGCACGAAGTGCCTCATGGGCGGAACGGAAAAGGTCGCCGCGCTGGATGTGCTGGGCGCGGAACGCGTCATCCTCAAGAACAAGACCATCGCGCTCAGCGATCTGCTGGCCGTGTATCGCGCCTTGTAACGTGCAATGGTAACGTCCAATGCCGGAGCCGGCTGGAGAGAAACACCAACTCGCCGGGTTTGATGCCAGGGAGCGAGGGTTTAATCGCCCCGTGGAGTTGGTACGGACAGCCGCCGGTTATCAGGCAAGGTTGCGGTACGAATCCACCCACGTCGTCACTCCCGATGCGCCCAGCGCAGCCGAAGCACTGCAGCATATGATCCAGCTGCTGCTGGAACAGGGCTACACGCAATTGCGCAGCCAGCAAAGCTACCGCGACGGCCTGTATCTCGGATCGCAGGAACTCTGGGTGGAATACCCCGACCGCCAGCCGGAGCCGGAGGTTGGGCTTCTGGGCCTGATGAAGAAATGGCTGGGGCGTTCATCCGGCTGAAGGCCGCCACGCACATCCTTGCAGATTGACAGGCTCCTGTTCTGCGCCTATAGTCGATCAGAGTCACAGGCGTCCTGCCTCAAGCGCCATCCGGCCTCTGCCATGGTCTCGCTCAGGGAAATTGACGATGATCCGGGTTTACGTCCTGCCCTTCAGCTTCCTGGCTCTGCTCCACTCGATCCCGGTTGAGGCCAAGGTGTACAGCTGCGAAGGCCCGAACGGCGGGACCATGCTGACGGATCAGCCCACGGGAAAACGCGGATGTACGGTCGTCAAGACTCCGTCTCCGTCACCGCCGGGCGGATTCACTCCACCGGTTGAAGAAACGCCGATACCCTCACCTGACCTTCCACCCAACGCGTTTCCCCCATCCCAGCCGCTTTCGCCGATCCATCAACAGAGCCCGCGTCAGCTCGGCCCGAACGATCAGCCCCAACCACCGACCGGCTCACCGGCAGGAGGGGAGAAGGCCGCAGCGGAAGCCCAACACTGTTCGCCGCGCGTCAATCCACTGAATCCCTTCGCCGGCATGAATTGCCCGCCGGCCTCCGGCAATACGGCAGAGGAGCCGAAGAAACCCTAGCCCGGCTCTCTATAGGCTGCGGCAGTGCCGATTGATTGACTCTCCCTTGGCCCCTTCATATAATGCCGAACCAATCGTTTAAGCTGATCTGACAAGCACTTATGGCTGTCTTCTCATCTGAATTGTTCTCCCGTCGCGCAGAGAATCTTCGTCACAGTTTCCGGCATGCCTTTGCCGTGCGTTCCGAGCAACCGGCCTTCACGACGGAGGAGCTCGCGCTGCTCGAACGGATCGCCGAGGCCATCGTGGCCCGCCGCATGGCGGCGCCCACCACACTGTTTCTCGAATCGATGGGCCCCATGAATTTTCTCGGCAGCCAGGCGTTACACTTTCTGACTCCGCTCGTCGAATGTGTCTTCAGCAGCACCGAACTCGTTCAGATCGCTCGTCTGCTGGAGCGACGGGACTCTTTGCAACGCCTCGCCGCGCTCATCGAAACCAAGGCCGCCGCGTCCAGAGGAGCGCCGGCTCGATGACGGCAGCGCATCAGTCTCCCGCCATATCGAACCCCGCGCAATCGTTGAACGTCATCGTCGCGACCGACTGCGGCAGCACGACCACCAAAGCCATCCTGATCGAGAAGGTCGGCAACGAATATCGCCAGACCTACCGCGGCGAAGCCCCCACCACCGTGGAAGCTCCGTTCGAGGACGTGACTCGCGGTGTACTCAATGCCATTGCGGAAATCGAAGAACTCTCCGGCCGGACGATCCTGGACGGCGACCGTATCATCACGCCGAATCACGCAGCACAAGGCGAACCAAAGCGAGGCGTGGATATTTACGTATCCACCAGCAGCGCCGGCGGCGGCCTGCAGATGATGGTCACGGGTGTGGTGCAGAACATGACGGGGGAAAGCGCCCAACGCGCCGCACTCGGCGCCGGCGCCATCGTCATTGACGTCCTGGCGTCGAACGACGGACGCTTGCCTTACGAAAAGATCGAACGGATTCGCACCATGCGGCCCGACATGATCCTGATGTCCGGCGGTACCGACGGCGGCGCCGTGACCCATGTAGTAGAAATGGCCGAATACATTGCCGCAGCCGAACCACGCCCGCGCTTCGGGAGCACCTATCGGTTGCCGCTCGTGTATGCCGGCAACAAGGATGCGCAATCACAAATCAAGATGATCCTCGGTGAGAAGACGGCGCTCGAATTCGCCGACAACATCCGGCCCGTCCTGGAACGGGAAAATCTCGCCCCGGCGCGCAACAAAATCCATGACCTGTTTCTCGAACACGTCATGCAGCAGGCCCCGGGCTACAAGAAACTCATCGAGATGGCCGGCGCGCCCATCATGCCGACTCCGGCGGCGGTCGGCGTGATCATGGAAACCATCGCCAAGCGCGAGGGGATCAACTTGATCGGCGTGGACATCGGCGGCGCCACCACCGACGTGTTCTCGGTATTCGGCGGTCTCTTCAACCGCACGGTCAGCGCCAATCTCGGCATGTCCTACAGCATTTCGAACGTGCTCGCTGAAGCGGGGCTGGACAACATCATGCGGTGGGTGCCGTTCACCCTCGACGAACAGACCCTCAGGAATCGCATTAAGAACAAAATGGTGCGCCCCACGACCATCCCGCAGTCACTCGATGAGCTGCAAATCGAACATGCCATCGCGCGCGAAGCATTGCGGCTGGCGTTGATCCATCATAAGTCGCTGGCGACGGGACTCAAGGGCGTGCAGCAGGAACGCACCATCTCCGATGTGTTCGAGCAACGCACCTCCGGCAAAACCCTCATCGATCTCTTGAAGTTGGACTTGATCGTCGGCAGCGGCGGCATCCTGTCGCATGCGCCGCGCCGCATCCAGTCCATGTTGATGATGGTCGATGCCTATGAACCGCTCGGCGTCACCACGCTCTCGGTCGACAGCATTTTCATGATGCCGCATCTCGGGGTGCTGTCCACAGTGAACGAGCAAGCCGCAACCGATGTGTTCGTGCGTGATTGCATGGTCTATCTTGGCACCTGCATTGCGCCGATCGGCCAAGGCAAGGACGGAGAGCGTTGCGCCGATTACGAGGTCGCGCTGCCGGATGGCCGCATCGAAAAAGGCCTGCTGGCATTCGGGGATCTGAAGTTGTTCAGCCTCACCCGAGAACAGCAGGCGATGGTCACTATACAACCGGCCAAACACGTGGATCTCGGCGAGGGTCCCGGGCAATCGTTTACACGAACGGTGAAGGGCGGTGTCGTGGGTCTCATGCTGGACGGGCGTGGCCGTCCGTTACAGTTGCCCACGGAGCAGGCCGCGCGAGTCGCCATGCTGACGCGGTGGTATCAAGCCGTCGGGCTGTATCCAAAAGGGAGTTGATGGCTGATAGCGAATAGCTGGCGGCAAGAAAGGTTGCTCAAAACGCCCTGCAGCAAGGCCGCTAGGCGCGAAAGCCCCGAGCCGTACCGGGTGTTGTACGGTGAGGGGCGCGAGCAACTGAGAACGACGCTGCAGGGCGTTTTGAGCAACCGATTATGGCGCATTCGTATACACCAGGCTTGACCGTCACCGAGCGGACCACCGTCCGCCGTCGGCGCATTCTTCCGTTGCCAGGCGCCGTCCTGGTGAAAGTCGGCGACGCCGTACGGGCCGACACCGCGGTGGCGCGCGCCGAATTGCCGGGAAAAGTCGTCCCGCTGAATCTGGCCAATCAGCTCGGCATCGCGCCCGATGAGATCAACGACTATCTGGTCAAAAAAGAAAAAGACTCCGTCCAGAAAGACGACGTGCTCGCCGAAAACAAACCCTTCATCAAATGGTTTAAGACCGAAATCCGTTCGCCGATCACCGGCAAGGTGGAATCCGTCTCAACAATCACCGGGCAAATCCTGTTGCGCGAACCGCCCCGGATGTTGGAATTGCGCGGTTATATCGACGGCTCCGTGGCCGAGGTGCATCCCGAGCAGGGTGTGACCGTGGAAAGCACCTGCAGCCTCGTGCAAGGCATCTTTGGCATCGGAGGAGAAACGAGCGGCGAACTGGTGATGGGCGTGAAGGCGCCGGATCAGCCGCTCTTGCCGGAACACCTCAACCAATCCATGAAGGGCAAGGTCATCGTCGGAGGCGCCTTTTTACCCGCAGCCACCATGGCGCGAGCAAAAGAACTGGGCATCGTCGGCCTGGTGGTCGGCGGCATCCATGACAAGGATCTGCGCGCACTGCTCGGGTATGATCTCGGCGTGGCGATCACCGGCACCGAGCAGGTTGGCTTCACGTTGATTCTGACGGAAGGGTTCGGCACGATTCCGATGGCGCCCAAGACGTTCGCCTTGCTCTCCGCCCATGCGGGACAAAAAGCGTCGATCTCGGGAGCCACGCAGATCCGCGCCGGGGTGATCCGCCCGGAGATCATCATTCCGCACAGCGGACCGGCAGCCGCCACAAAGGTGGCGCAAGCCGAGCGCGAAGGGATTCAGCTCGGCGATCCGGTCCGCATCATCCGCGACCCGCTATTCGGGAAGATCGGCGCGGTTTCAGGACTACCGTCGGAGTTGCGCGCCATTCCGACTGAAAGCGAAGTCCGCGTGCTCGAAGTCCGTTTTCCGGACGGCACGAGGACGGTGGTGCCACGCGCCAATATCGAAGTCATCGAAGGAGCCTGACCCGCGTGCTGCATCGCGTTCTCATCCTAGCCCTCATAATCTGCCTGCCGGCGCTGATGCCGCCTCTCGCCCTGGCGCAGACCATGCCGCGACAGCTCCGCGTGATCGACACCCCCAGCGACGGAGGCGGAAGCCTGACCGTACTCTGGGCCCCTTCCGCGAATGACACGGCCACCGCGAAATATCAAATCCTGGTCCATGAGGGCGGCCTTCCCAGCGACCCGACGGCCTGGAAGGTGGTGGCGGAATTTCCCGCCAATACGCGTTATGTCCGCGAGAGCAAGTCCGCTTGGTGGACGAGAGAGGGTGATCCCAATGACCATCTGTTTTTGATCAAGAACGGCAAAGGCCTGGAGATCAAATCCGGCCAACCCTATGCCGTGACCGTCGCCTCCGTCAACGGGCAGGAACGATTGATCGCGCCCCCGGTCGTCGCTTCGGCGGAAGCGAACTGGATGAACTGGAACCAGGTGAACAATCTCGTGTTAGCCCTGATGTTCGGCGCAATCGTCTTTTACGCCATCAACCTGGCCAAGCGGAAAGACATCTTCCTCCGCCGCATTCCCGGTCTGGATGCCGTCGATGAAGCCATCGGGCGGGCCACGGAATTGGGCAAGCCGGTGCTGTACATGACCGGCGCGCACGACTTGCACGACCCCTCGACGATCGCCGCCGCCGTCATCCTCGGGCGGGTCGCCAAGAAAGCCGCCTCCTACGAAACGGAACTGCTGGTGCCCCATCGCGAGCCGATCACCATGGCGGTCTGTCAGGAAATCACCAAACAGGCATACATGGAAGCGGGGAAACCGGACCTGTTCAAGGACGACGCGAACTTTTTCATCACCAGCGACCAGTTCAGCTACACCGCAGCGGTCGACGGCATCATGCTGCGGCGAAAACCGGCGGCGAACTTTTTTATGGGGTCGTACTTCGCCGAGTCGCTCCTCCTGACGGAGACCGGCGCGAGCACGGGGGCTATTCAAATCGCCGGCACCGACTCGGATCACCAGTTGCCATTTTTCGTGACGACCTGCGACTACACCCTGATCGGCGAAGAACTCTATGCCGCCAGTGCCTACCTCTCGAAGGAGCCGGTCCAGATCGGGACGTTGCGCGGACAGGACCTCGGCAAGGCGTTCATTCTGGGTGTGATCGGGATCGGGACGCTGCTCGCCACGGTCGCCGTGCTCACGGGCAATGGTTGGGCGCAACCGCTGCTGGACCTGTTTAAGGATCTCAAATGATTTTCCTCCGCCGACAACTGCCGCTGCTCATCACCATGATCACGGGACTGGTCATGGCGGCGCAATACTACGTGCCGCATCCGGCCTCCGAGCAACTGCTCACCACCGTGACCAAATGGCTGCAGATCATCGGCGGCTTCGCGCTCGTGCTCGGCATCACCAGCCTGTTCCATCTCCATGCCGCCAAGATCCGCCGGAAAGAAGCGGGATGGGCCTATAGCCTGGTGCTCTATGTCGGCATGCTCGGCACCATCATCGTGGGACTCTGGAATAACGGCAAGGAAAGCATTGACGGCGCGTTGACCTCGTTCGGCTGGGTCTATTCCTATACGTTGGTGCCGCTGCAGGGCACCATGTTCGCCATCCTGGCCTTCTTCATCGCCTCTGCTGCTTACCGATCGTTCCGCGCACGAAGCCGCGAGGCCGCCGTGCTGTTGGTTGCGGCCGTCATCGTCATGATGGGACGGGTGCCGCTCGGCGAATATATCCTGCCCCTCAGCGGCGACCTATCGAGCTGGATTCTGAATGTCCTCAACGCCTCCGTGCGCCGAGCGATTCTGATCGGCGTGAGCCTGGGCGCCGTCGCCCTCTCGTTCAAAATCATTTTCGGCGTGGAACGCTCCTACCTCGGCGGAGGCAAAGAATGACACGTGAAACGTGAAAGGTTAGACGTAAAAGGGACCACGTGTTGAGATTGGAATTAAGAGACATGACAGTACTTCCGCCGTTTCACGTTTCACCTTTCACGTTCGTTTTACGTTTCACGAGGAACCGAAGTGACCTTCGCTGAGCGCATGTTGCGGATCGACCGGCGGATCATCTTTTTGGTGATCGGCCTCTGCACACTCGTGCCGCTGCTCTTCCCGGTCGGACTGCCCATTAAGATTTCTTCCGAAGTGCGAGGCGTCTACGACTATATCGAAGGGCTGCCCGAAGGATCGGTCTTTCTCCTCTCGTTGGATTTCGATCCGGCCTCCAAACCTGAACTCTATCCGCAGGCCATCGCCATTCTGCGCCACGCGTTCAAGAAGAATCTCCGGGTCGTGGCCATGACGCTCTGGGTCTCCGGTACCGGTCTCGCCGATCAGATCCTGACGCAAACGGCCAAGGAGGCGGGCAAGGAGAACGGTAAGGATTACGTCTTCCTGGGCTGGAGTCCCGGCGGCAGCGCCGTCATTTTGAACATGGGACAGGATCTGTATAACACCTTCCCCGCCGACTACGGAGGCAAAGCGACCAAAGGCCTGCCGGTGCTGGCCGGGGTGCAGAACCTGCGCGACGTCACCTATGCCGTGAGTCTAGGTGCCGGGAATCCCGGTGTCGAAGCCTGGTACGTCTTCGGCAAAGATAAATATAAATTTGAACTCGGCGGCGGCTGCACCGGTGTCATCGCGCCGGGCCTCTATCCATTGTTACGCAGCGGGCAGATCAACGGGTTGATCGGCGGCCTGCGCGGGGCGGCGGAATATGAAACATTGATCGGCCAGAAGGGCAAAGCGGTCGCCGGGATGGACGCTCAATCGGCCACGCATCTGGCCATCATTGTGCTAGTCGCCATCTGTAACATCTTTTACTTCTCGTTACGGCGGCACCAGCGCCGGCAGGACGAGATGGGATCCTAGCCGCTATGGAACTGTCGTTCGGTGTCATACTCGGCGCCTGGGTCGCCACAGGGTTGACTCTTTTCATCCTCTCGTTCTTGTATGAGGATAATCCGCTGTTCAAGCTCGCCGAACATCTATATGTCGGCGTGTCGCTCGGCTATACCATCGTCAAGACCTACGACACGGTCGTCATGACCCTGATCGTCCGCCCAATCATCGACAAGGGGGAATGGTCGCTGCTGATTCCGGTCGGCATCGGCATGCTCATGCTCACGCGCTACGTGCCGAAGGCGGCCTGGCTGTCGCGCTACGCCTTCGCGTTTATCGTCGGCGTCGGGGCGGGGTTGGCGATCCCACGCACGATCTCATCGTTTATTCTCAAACAGATCGAAGACACGGTTCGACCGCTCCTGGGGGTCGCGCCTGGGGGAGGCGTCACCTTCGACTATTCGCTGCTCAATCCGGCGAGCCATCTGAACGGCATCATCATCCTGGTCGGCGTGGTATCGGTGCTCTTTTACTTCTTCTTCTCGGTGGAACATTCCGGCCCGGGCAAGACTGTGGCACGCGCGGGAATTCTGTTTCTGATGATCTCGTTCGGTGCGGCCTTCGGTTATACCGTGATGGCCCGCATGTCGCTCCTGATCGGCCGCCTGACCGATTTGATCGAATTTTCCGACGCCTCCTATGGACGCCCCACGCTTTGGCTCTTCCTCCTCACCGTCGCCACCCTGATTGTCCTCAGCCGGCGCGGCAACGCCCATCCGCCGGATCAGTAACCGGCTGATGGAGCCACGAGGTTGTTCTGGAATAGCGACCAGGTTGTACATTGCGAAGACCTGCCACGCCGCGGGATGTTCAACAAGTCGTCCAGCAAGGCCGCAGGGAGCGCAGCGGCGAGGCGTACTGTGAGTCGTACGTCGAGTCGGTAAGCGATCCGAGAACGCAGCTGGGCGGCTTGTTCAACATCCCGCTCTCCTGTTGCGCCTGAGAAGTTTGCTCCGTTACAATGCGCCTCACTATGGAATCCACACCGACCATGACCGCCAAAGATCCCAAGCAGTATCCGCTGCTGCGCAATCTGCAATTTTCACCGATCAAGGAAGGGGAGGAGCAGTTCATCGTGCTCTGGGACCCCACCGGATTGAGCAAGGAACGCTTGGTCCTGCCGTTGAATTATTTCTTCATCGTGCAGCACCTCGACGGGGAGCATAGCGTTCAGGATATCGGGGCGATTTATCTGAAGCGCTTCGGCGAATTCCTCATGCCGAATAAGGTCGAGCAGTTGCTGGCCGATCTGGATACCAAACTGTTTCTGGAAGGGGAGCGGACCGAGCAGGCCAAGCAGCAGGCGCTCAACGCGTACCGCCAGGCCCCCGCCCGCTCGGCGCAATTTGCCGGTCGCAGCTATGAAGCCGATCCCGCCAAGTTGCGCGCGCAGATCAACAGCTTCTTCGTGTCGAAAGAAGGCCCGGAAGTGAAGGCCTCCGAACACAAGGGCAAACTCATCAAGGCGCTCGTCGCGCCCACCTACGAACTGAAACATGCCGGACCGATTTATGCCTGGGCCTACAAAGAATTGCAGGACGCCCAGAAGCCGGATCTCTATGTCGTCATCGGGACTGCCTACTCAGGCCTTGAACAACCGATCGCCGTCACGGACAAGGATTTCCACACACCATTGGGGCTCGTAAAGGTCGAACGCGCGGTCACCGACCGCCTGCGCGAACAGATCCCCGCCGCTTTCACCGACGAATTGGCACATCACAATGAACATGCATTGGAATTTCAGCTGCCGTTCCTGCAAGAGAGTCTCGGCCAGGACCGGGCGTATACGATTGTTCCGATCCTCACGGCGTTTTCAGCGAACAGCTTGCGCGATCCGCAGATTAGGGAGCAGGTCGAGACGTTTCTTCAGACCTTAAAAGAGGCGCTCGCCGCCACCGGCAAGTCCTATTGCGTCGTGGTCGGCGCGGAACTGGCCCACATCGGCATGCGCTATGGCGACTCGGCCCCGCCGACAGACTTCTCCTTCCATCGCTGCATGCAGACCGATCTCGAAATGCTCAAACATGTCGAGAATCGCGACCCGGAAGAGTTCGCCAAGTTCATTCAGAAAGAAAACGATCAGCGCCGTATCTCGGGCTTCTCGCCGATTTACTCCATGCTGCGTCTGATTCAGGCGGAAACGGGGCAGGTGCTGCGGTACGATCGCGGGATCACGGATCAGTATAATTCCACCGTAACTTATGCCAGCATGGCCTTCTTCTAAGGCAGGCCGCTGAAAAATCCCGCCACCTGCGTTCTCAGCTCGACAAAATCCTCAACGTAGCCAGAGGCTACGCCTCCGGTTTTCTCTCGCCTGCGGCCTTGTTGGACGGGCTTTTTGAGCAGCCTGCCTGTGAAAGCGAGCCGTCGTTCTCGCGTCGCTCAGCTCGCTCAACGTAGCGCAAGGCTACGCCTCGCTCCTTCGCTCGCTGCGGCCTCGATGGACAGTCGTTTTGACCGTTCTGCCGCAAACCTCCTGAAACAGGCCTCCAGCTTCGTTCTCCCCTCGAAACCATCCTCAACGTAGCCCTGTGGGAAAAGAGCCTGTCCCGGCAGGCGAAGGGTGGGCGGTAAGAATGTCCCGCCTCCGGTTTTCTCTCGCCTGCGGCCTTGGTGGACGAGCTTTTTGAGCGGCCTGCCTGTGACAGCGAGCCGTCATTCTTGTGTCACTCAGCTCGCGCAACGTAGCGCAAGGCTGCGCCTCGCTCCTTCGCTCGCTGTGGCCTAGGTGGACAGTCGTTTTGACCGTTCTGCGAGAGAGCTGCAGGCACACATTCTTGCGCTTTCATTCTTTCTTCAGCATCGAGGCGTTTCCCGTTATGCGCTTGTATCCGTCTACTTTAGGTAGAGCACTTCAGGTAAATCTTTTAAATCGGCATCGCCTGTAATCACCTCTGCATTCTGGTCTTGGGCCGTCGCGCAGACAATCGCATCTGCCATCGCCAAACCGTGCCGAAGGCTGAGATCCGCAGCCAAATAGGCGATGGATTCCGTGAGTGGCGCCACCCGGGTCGCATGAAGCCGTCCGGAGAACAGTATGGCTAGTTCCTTGCCACGCTCGCGTTTAATCTCCTTATAGACTTCATACAACACGATCGACGGCATGATGAGGTCGTATCGGGAAGCAAGATATGCGGCATAGCGATCAGCTAATGGTCCGCCGGTAAAGAATTCGATCCATCCGCTGGAATCCAACACAATCTTCACAGCCGATTCTTCTTTTCTCGAATCCCTGTCTTAGACATACCCTTGAGCGCACCCTTCAGAGACTTCAGCGGTGCTTCCGGCACAAGCGCAATGACTCCACCTTTTTCCAGAACCTGCAACCGTTGCTGCGGAACCAAGTGCAGTTTTTCCCTCACGTCTTTAGGAATCACGATTTGAAACCTTGACGAAATGGTGGTCATGGACATGTGGAGACCTCCTTACCACTACGTGATCGATCATCGTATCGTCATACGCCTTAGTCGTCAAACTGTCAGGCTATGCCCAATGAATGTCGGAGGAGGCTTCAGGGAAGGCAGGAAGGATTTACGTTTGACGCGGGCGATCCCCGGCTACAGGCTGTTCAAAAAGGCCGGCCAGCAAGACCGCGGGAAGCACGGCGGCTGAGGCGGTGCAAACCAAACTTCGTTTGACCCGTTCGCCGAATTAGATGCTCCCGGCGAACGGATACACCCCACCAGGATACCCGTATTAGCACTTGGACGTCGCAGGGAGACGAGCGACCGAGAACGCCACTGGCTGGCCTTTGTGAGCAGCCTGATAGCCCGCGTTATTCATGACGGGGCGTCGCGAAATCGCGGAGTCCCAAAGCGAGACGGGCGCGCGGAGTCGTGAGGGAGGAAGGCATCCTTGAACGGGATGTCGCCCGACCGAACGGCGAGCCCGCCCGCCGACAGGCTTGTCGCAGCTGCGAATCTGCGGTGCAGCAGAGGCGTTCATGAAGAATGCAGGCTAATAGGCGGGTACGCCGTCGGCCGGATCGGTATATCTGGTCGGTGTAGTGTAGCGATCCCAGGTGGTGACGGCGCCTTGTTCGAAGTAGACACGGAAGGCGCTGGTGATACAGGCGTTGCGTCCGATCGGCGGGTAGAGCCAGACCGTCACGGTCCGCCCCTCGTCCTCCACGTCCTTCTTGCACACCGGGGAGCCGAGAGCCAGGTAGACCTGATCCTGGGTCATCCCGCGCAGCACGTTTCCCTTATCGATCGCCCAGCGCACACTTTCCGGATAGGAAGGATATTGCTCCGTCATCAGGCGCTGTCGATGGCCATCGCAGGCCGACAGAAAGATAGTAAGCAGGAGCATGCCATTGAGGGCAACCAGTCGTAACCTTGTCATGGAGCCCCCTGCCTAAGGCCGAGCACAGATGGTCAACGCACAGGAATTATGCAGTCGGCTCTGGGAGTTGCCGACAGAACAATTCCACTGTTTTCCTGAATAAAAAGAGTGCAGTGTCCTGGGGAGAGGCAGCGATAGCCGCGGCCGCAGCTTGTTCTACGGCACCTCGTGAAATCTGAAACCGGCGCACCACATACAGCGCATCGTCCAAATCAAGCTCAATGCCTCGTCGAAGTTTTGCGATGACAAAATCCACCGGCTCCAGCAAACGGATGCGCAGACCCGGATGTGAGACAAGCTCTGTGGCACGATCTCGATATCCTGGCGGCATCGCCACAATGGACCAGCCTGAAATATCCTGCGTGAGATCTGCCGGCACACCTTCACCAGTCAAAAATGTGACAAGCGGCTCGAGCGGACCGGTCAGTTCGCCGTCCACGTCATTCGTGTAGCGTTCGCGCAGACCATAACATTGCATCGCGAGCGCGCCGACAAGCAGCAAGTCGACCGGCTTTCCGGTCGTTTTGACAAATTGCTCCAATAAGGCAAGGAGGCGGTCAGCGGTGATGGTAGGCAAATTGAAGGGCCTCTGCAAAAGTTCGATAATCTCGAAAATCGATCGGGCCTGAATCATCAGGGAGGGGAGCCCGGTTAAACAAAAACGTGATCAAACGACGATACTGGGTATACCAGCGACAAGCATTTCGATAGACCGCTTCAAATTCAGGATCTATCCGCCAGGCCGACCAATCCGGTTGGTCGTTCACCACAATCTCAAGCCACAGAATGCGACGCCCGCGCGGAGTCTTCAGAGCTTCAGCGATGGAATCTGTATTCAGATAGGCAGGAAGGAGCTTCAGGGAACAGGAGAAGGGGTGATCGGGGGTGTTCATGCGGCGAAGTCTAGCACAATCGCGTTTTCCAGAGAACTTGCGAGGATGCCGGAAGGTCGCAAACACCGAAAACGGAACATGACACGACTATTCCTTGACCGTCACCTTCATGCGAATCGGCTCCAGCGGATTGTCGCGCTCGTCGCGCGGCATCTTGGCGATCATGTCGATGACTTCGATGCCCCGGATGATTTCGCCGAAAATCGAATAGCGCCGGTCGAGCCCGCCGTTGTCCTCAAGGGAAATGAAAAACTGAGAACCGTTGTCGTTGAAGTCGCGCGTGCTATTGCCGTCGCGGGGCATCTTCGCCATCGAGATCGCGCCGCGCTTATGGGGCCGGTCGTTCGTCTCGGGATTGAGGAAATAGCCGGGGCCACCCGTGCCGTGCAGCAGGCGATCCGGCGTCTTGCTCAACGGGTCGCCGCCTTGAATGATGAAGCCCGGCACCACACGATGAAAGGTGGTGTCGTCGTAAAAGCCCATCTTGGCCAGGTTGATGAAGTTCTCCACGTGACGGGGGGCGTCGTCCGGGTAAAACCGAATCCGGATGTCGCCGAACGGGGTGCTGATCGTGGCACGGGGATCTTTTTTCTGGAATTGCATGGTCATGGCGCAAATGTACCAGGCGGGAGATTCCATCGGCAAGGGGGCGGATCGCGTGATTTCTCCCGATGAACGGCGTATTCTGTCGCCGAAATCGTCGGGTCACCGTTAAGAGGGCAATGGCGTGAAACCGGCCGCCACAATGTGTGCAGACTGCTCAGAGTGACGGTCCGGCAAGGCCGCAAGAAGATCGGCGACTGCGACGCACCCTTGCGGTACGTCGCTGGGAGAGGAGCGACCGAGCACGCCGCCGGAGGTCATTCCAACAGCCTGACGGGGAAGGAAGATGCGATGCCAGATCAAGCCGTGCTCAATGTCGATCTTGCCGATGTGTGGGAAGAGCGGGGCCGCAAACAGTACATTCGCACGATCGCCTGGGGCGACGACATCACCGTGGTGAAGCAGACAGCGACGTACCTCGAGGTCAGCATCACCGTCTTTCGCGAAAAACCCGACGGCAGCATCCTTCCCGAATCCGTCACCGGCTACATTGAACCGACCAAATCCTCCGGCATCAAGGTGGCCGATCTGGTCCGTCCTGTCGCCGACAACAAGGTGCTGAAGGTCAACTTCGTCGATGTCCAACAGGGCGACGGCATGGTCATCGAATCGCCGGACGGCAAAGTCCTCCTCATCGACGGGGGCGACAACCAGATGTTCGCGCGTTATCTCGCCGGGCGCTTCCGCAATACCAGCGCCGACCACCCGAAGCAGATCGACTGCATTGTCGTCACCCACGGCGACGCGGACCACTTCGCTGGCCTCACGGAGATCCTCAAATCTGAGACCAACAAGGTCAAACGCAAACAGCTCTTCATGCAACCGCAGCGCGTCTATCACAACGGCCTCGTCAAACGTCCGTCCAGAATGAACAATAAAAACGTGCCGGATACCAAACTCCTCGGGCCGGCCAAGACGGTGGACGGGCAACTGTACCTCACCGGCCTTGAAGAGAATCTGCTCGACGTGGACGACAACCAGATGAACGAGCCGTTCAGGGAATGGAAACAGACCCTCGCCACCTACAACAGCCGCAGCCCGGTCAGTTTCCGCCGCCTGCAACTCGGCGACAACCAGGCCTTTGAGTTTTTCAATCGAACCGACATGCATATCGAGGTGTTGGGCCCGATCACCACACAGGTGGAAGGACAACCGGCACTGCGTTTTCTCGGTGAGCCACCAAAGGGACCGCGCATCGGCCATGACTCGTTCAACGACAGCGATGAAGGCTTCACCGGCCATTCCGCCTCCCATACCATCAACGGTCATTCGATTGTGCTCCGGTTGAGTTACGGCGGGTTCAGTTTTCTCTTTTCGGGCGATCTGAACGACGAGGCCAGCCGCTTCCTCGCCCGCGAACACAACAAGGGTACGCTCAATCTGCGATCCGAAGTCTTCAAGGTGCCGCACCATGGCTCGGCCGATTTTTCCGGCGCATTCATTCAGGCCGTGTCGCCCATCGTGAGCGTGGTCTCCAGCGGCGACGAAAACGCGCGCAAAGAATACATCCATCCCCGCGCCACCCTCATGGGTGCCCTGGGCAAATGGTCGCGCGTGCCGGAGCCGCTCATCTTCGTCACCGAACTGGTGGCCTTTTTCCAAACCGAAGGCCCTTGCCGCCTCAAGGATGACAATGCCGCCAAGAAACGCGGGCCCTTCTATGGCTTCAGCCGCACGGCCTATGGCCTCGTCAAAACCCGCACCGACGGCCACCGCCTGTTCGTCTACACCGACAGCGGCAACGTGCAAATGAAAGAAGCCTACGCTTACCAATTGGATTCGTCCGGCGTGCCGCAACCGGCCGAAGTGAATCGGGCGTGATCGGCTGGAGTTGCGCAGGCCCAACGGACGAACCACTTTCCTTTCTCGCCCACGAGAAACGACTATTTTTCCTTTCGTGATCACACATGTCACGATCAGCGGCTACGCTGACCCTAGGTGAACAGACAAGGAGGGCACTCTGGGATCGTTACAACTTTCCGCCATGATGACCTTGGCATTCACGTTTTCGATTCATGCCGATACCGTCCTTGTGCCTGAGGCGTACGGCCGCACAGATACAGTCACTGCTATACCGGATCGTGTATCGGAGGTGTTTCACGAATTGGCTCGACGCGACCTTGCGAGTGGAGCGCTGACGGAGGCTCTCGACAACTCAATCGACGTCGCGGACCTCAGCACGATGCTGCAAATAAAAGCGGGCCTCGCGAACACGTTGACCACTCTCGAACTCAAACGCATCAAGCAATCCTTGCTGAAGGCGATCAAATACATGTTGGTCGATCTGGCGCCGTCAGGCTTCTTGGAGACTCGATTAGCCACACACTATGAATCGTCCTTCAGCAGAAATGACGCGCAGAAGATCATCGACCGCTATCATGACGTAAGGGATCGACCAGAAAAGGCGAGATTGCACACCGCTCGTTTAATATTCTGGGAGAAGGCTGGTCAAGACCTGACGACTGAGGCCCGATCCTGGTCGCAAAGCTTTCACATTCCAAGCGGAGCCATGCTCCCCACTTTGATGCCGGGGGACCATGTCCTTGTCAACAAACGAGCCTATTCGGATACCACGCCACAGCGTGGTGACGTCATCGTGTTTAGATATCCTGAGGACGAATCAAAACTCTTCGTCAAACGAATCGTCGGACTTCCTGGTGACATCGTGGAGCTGCGCAATCAATCGATGTATTTGAATGGTGTCCCTTTTGCCGAGAGGTACATTCAGCATACCGATAACAACATTCTGGCGGACAACCCTCGAGATAATTTGCATGCCGCGACTGTTCCGCCCAACGCATACTTTGTGCTGGGTGACAATCGTGAGAGCAGCCTGGATAGCAGATTCTGGGGCTATGTCGCCAAAGACAAGGTTCTCGGTAAGGCCGAATCCATATACTTCTCAATAGATCGACCATCACTGACCATCCGTTGGGAGCGATTGGATTTGCCGGTCTGATAGCAGCTCACGCTTTGCATTCGCGGACAAAGAAACAATTGAGCTTCTTTCTCCTGCGTTACTCGGCTTCAGCGCCTCACTCCCTCAGCCCTTCCTCCGGATCTACCTTCATCCACATGAGCCCTCCGCAGAGTGCAATCACTGCGGCTACCAACAATGATGCCGTCCATCCCCAATGGTCGGCGAGCCAGGGGGTGAGGCTGGGCGAAATCACGCCGCCCACATTGGCCCCCGTATTCATCACCCCCGACAAAGTTCCCGCATGGGTTTTGGACAAATCAGTCGTCACGCTCCAATAGGCGCCGACGGTGAAATAGAGCCAACCTGCGCCGAGCGAGAGACACACGATTGCCATGGTCTGCGATTCCACCCAAGCCCCGACCGCAATCAATCCACCGGCCAATGCCATGCCGAGCATGCCGATTGAGAGGCGGGCCTTGCGCAACCCGAGGCGGGGCACCAGCCTGTCCGTAATCAATCCGCCAAGCGGGCAAAATAGCAAGATGGCGAGAAAGGGACCCGCCGCCAGCCAGCCGCCGCGCAAAAGATCAATCCCGCGCACGTTCACCAGATAGAGATAAAACCAGCTCATGTAGATATAGGCGACATAGCCGAGACACGAATAACTCGCGACGAGCCACCAGAGAGACCGAGAGCGCAGAACGTGCCGCCAGGGCACCGGGGTGGAGATGGTCGCAGCCGGTGCTGAGCCTCCGCTCCGCCCATCCCGCGAGCACAACACCCACAGGATCGCCACCACCAGGCCGATCAAAGCCGAAAGATAGAACACCGATTGCCAGTGATAGTTCACCATGACCCAGGAGGCGAGGGGAGGCGTAACCGCCGCGCCGATGCCGATGCCGCCGATGGCAATGCCGATGCCGAGCCCACGTTGGCCTGGCGGCATCCAGTCGGCCACGGCGCGATTGAAATTCGGCAGGGCCACCGACTCGCCCACGCCCAGGAGGAACCGCACGATGACCAGCGCTCCGACAGTACCAACCACGGTGGCTAGCGGCAGGGTGGCGACCACGGCGGTCAAGACCGTGCAGAGCGACCACCAGACCAACGCGCAGGCCAACACCACCCGCGCCCCCCAACGATCGCCCAGGCGGCCGCCTGGGATCTGGCACAGCGCGTAGCCGAAGACAAACGCGGAGAACACGTAGCCCATGTCCTGACCGGTGAGCCCGTAGGCGGGCATCATCTGCCGGGCGGTGACGGAAATGTTGACCCGGTCCATGTAGGTCACCGCGCTGATCGCGAACAACAGGGCGAGAATGCCCCAGCGCGGCCGTGTCGTCGATGTGTCAGCCCCCACTCGTGATTCTCCCAGTGTCCCGCCATCCGTCAGCCGGCGCATTATAGACTGGCGAGCATTCACCGACGAAAGTTATTTGCGAGGCCTCCTAATCGTCGTTTGTTCAGTGGCCATCATGTCCGATCCCAAACGAGAGCCGCTTCACGAGAGACGAGATACGGTCCTCTACCGTGTGACCTTGCACGGTGTACGACTCCGAAGCACGCCCGTGTATGGATTTCCCGCGCATGCATCCAGTACACTGCATTCTTGTTCTACCTAGCAGGATGCAGAAAAAGTCCACCAGCGGCGTTCTCGCATCGTTCAGCGGCTCAACGTACGACAAGAGCACGATTCGCCGCTTCACGCACTGCGGCCTTGCTGGATGGCCTTTTTGCGCATCCTGCGTACTATCCTGATACCAACACGCCACGTGACCTGATCGCGGCGTCGCGTGCAAAAAATGAGTTTTTCCGCAGCCTGCTAGAGGAGGGTCAGTGAGGGTTCGTCCCCGCACGGTGGTGCTGTCGCTGCTCGGCCTGGTGGTCGCGGGGGTTCTGCTCCTCTTCTATTCGCGCGAGTTGTTCGGCGTCGACATTCTCAAAAACTTCTTCCTGCAGCAACTCGAAACCAGCCTTCGCCGTAAAATCGAAGTCGATCGCATCAAACTCGTGGTGCTGCCCAGCCTTCGCCTGGAACTCACCAACGTCGACATTTACGGCCATGATGATCCGACGCACGTCGTGTTTTCCGCCAAGGAAATCGATATCGTCCTGCGGTTGCTGCCGCTGCTGAAGAAGCAGGTTGTCGCGAAACGCATCTTTCTCAACGAACCCACCGTGACGCTGGTTCGAAACCGCTCCGGACATTGGAATGTGTTGGCGGGCCTGCCCTCGGCGGCGAAGGACGAGTCGGCCTACCAGATGTTCAGCCGCCTCCTGCTGATCCGTGAGGCCACCATCCAGAAGGGCCACATCACGGTGACGGACGAGGCGCGGCCGGACGGCGTCCGGACCACGCAGCTCGAAACGGTCGAGATGGCGTTGAAAGTCTACCCGGGGAAAGGCCAAGGCGACTTGCATATTTCCGCCGCGCTGCCGACCAATGGCGCGCCCTCCTCCTTTTCGCTGACCGGCACGATCAGCCTGAGCGAATCGTCATCCACGCTGGCGGCCGAGGAACCCTACTCCGTCCGCCCGGCCTTCCAATTCGACGGTGAGATTGACACGACCAATCTTCGCCTGCGCGAAGCCGCCGACTTCTTCGGGCCCCGGCCGGTTCCTCCGCAACTGCAAGGAGGCGCCAGTCTGCACAGTCGCATTCGCGTGGCGCCGGGTGTCGCCGGTTACGATGTCGTCCTGACCGAGATTGCGGCGAACGTGGATGAACTGGCGGTGACAGGCAAGGCCAACCTGGCCGGGCTGTTGACGTCGCAACCCACCTTTTCCATCACCTTCGCCGCACCCTCGATCGATCTTCGGTCGCTCTTTACAAGGATTCCCGCGCAGTGGATTCACCCTCAACTGCCGGCCATCGTCGAGCAACGCCAGTTGGGAGGCACCGTTGAAATTCTCTCCGCCACCTTGACCGGCGCCACGGCGCCCAGCCCGCAGTTGTCGTTGACGGGTGATTTCCGGATCGACAAGGGCATGGCCCTGATCGGCAACGATCGTGTGCCGACGCAGAACCTGGCTGCCACCGTTTCGGTGGAGCCGGGACGAATCCGGGTCGGCAAGGTGACGGGCGCCTACGGCACATTGCAGATCACCGACGGCAAAGCCCTCGTCTCGTTCCTGGACGAGGGCCCCTGGATGGAATTGGATGTGAGCGGCGACATGACCGCCGCCGACCTGGTCAAGTTTTTGACCAAGACCATTCGCGCGGACAAACTGACGTCGTTGCTCGCGCAGTCGCGCGACATCGAAGGACAAACCCATCCGACCTTTCGCCTCGTCGGTCCGCTGGACAAGCCCGAGGGCATTACCTTTGCGGGCGGGGAGGTGCTGGCCGAACAGGTCAGTCTCATGAATCCTTCGCTGCCGCAACGCCTCACCGCCATGCACGGCCGTATCGTCTTCTCGCAAACCGGCGGCGCGCAGTTCGACCAGGTCACGGCCAATCTGGGGGAGGCGCAGCTGCAATTCAACGGCATGATCAGCGGAGGCACGCCCAGCGTCTTTCAAGATTTCGTCATCCGCGCGAAGGGCAGCGCCTCGCAACTGCGGCAGATGATCTCGGCGGGCACCTTTCCGGACGATCTGCTCTACGGCATGGTCAACGCCCGGGTGCAGCTCTCGGGGCCGTCCGGGGCGCCGCACTTGCGCGGAGAGATCGGCCTGAACGAAGCCAAACTCGTGCTCCCGACGCTGGGCGAAAAACCGCTGGGATCACCGGCCTCCTTGGAACTGGACGCCGACGTGACCAAAGGCATCGGCCTCGTCATTTCGCGCCTCGAACTCGTCGTGCCGCCCTTGCGCCTGCCGTTGAAGGGCCGCATCACCCTCGGCGACCAGTTCACCATCGACGCGTCGCTGGCCACTGGCACCGTGTCGGTCTCCAGCCTTCCGGACTGGGTGTACCGCAGCGGGTTTGAAGCCGGCAATCTCGAAGTCTCCATGGACGTGAAGGGCTCGGATGCCGAGTGGAAAAATTGGCGCACCGGCGGCTGGCTGGCGCTGACCAACGGCCTGATGACGCTCAAAGGCGTGGATGGCGCGGTGGAAGACATCTATCTTCGCTTGAAGTTTTCTAAAAACATCGCCGACATCAAGCAGCTGTCGTTCCGCATTAAAGACAGCGACGTCAGCCTGTCGGGCGCCCTGAAGAATTGGACCACCAAGCCGGTGATCGCAGTCAAAATCGAGTCGGCGCAAATGGACCTGGATCTGCTGATCCCGAAAGGACACCGCTCGCCGATCCGTGAATTTCTCGAAACCCTGGCTTCGACCAGTCAGGTCAGCGCCACGGCCACCATTGAAAAGGGCCTCTACAAACAATTGCGGTTCGGCGGGCTCTCGGGGCGGCTCACCATACAGGACGGCATGCTGGATCTCGACCGGGTCGTCGCGCAATCGGGAACCGGGCATGCGGCGGGACGGATGGTCGTGCGGCTTCCCAAAGGAGAACCGGCCGAAACAGAAACGTCGGTCCGTATGACGGGCATCCCCGCCGAGACCGTGCTGCAGTTGCTGGGCGCGCGCGAGCAGCCCGTGACCGGCGACATGAAACTCACCGGCGCGCTGCGCGGTCATGGACGAAATCCTCATGGCCTGCTGCCGACGCTCAACGGCAAGGTGGAACTGGTGCTGCAGGACGGACGCATTCTCAAAGCAGAGAAGCGCGCCATCTGGAAAATCCTCTCCATCCTGAACCTGCCGGCCGTGTTGCAAGGCAAAGTCGACCTGGAAAAGGATGGCCTACAGTACAACCGTGCGAGCGCCACCCTCACGGTGCAAAACGGGCTGGTCAAAACACAGAACATCATTCTGGACAGCGCGGTGCTGAAGATTTCGGCCGTCGGCACCTACGACATGCCCACCGATCAACTGGACATGATCTGGGCCGTGAGCCCGTTCGGGTCCTATTCGCAGTTCTTGAAATCCATTCCACTCTTCGGGCGGTTGGTCGCGGGGGATCGCAAGGGGCTGGCCACGGCCCTGTTTCAGGTGAAGGGGTCGATCGACGATCCGCAGGTGACCTACCTGCCAATGAAATCGTTTACCACCGGCCTGACCGGCGTGGCGCAACTTGCCTTCGATCTGTTGAAGAATACCGTCATGCTGCCGATTGACATTCTCACGCCGCACGAGGAAAAGGAGCCGCTGTTCGATCCGTCATTGGAGATTCAGACGCCGCCGTCCGCGCCGCCGCCCGTGGAGGTTCCGACTGCGCCGGCGCCGGCCGCGCCTTGACCGCCTCCGGAGCGCGTGATAGCATCCGCGATCATCTGATCGCCTCAACCTCATGAGCCAGTCCATCGACCGCCATACGACTCCCGGGCCCGGCGCGACGCTCTTCATCGCCGCCAGTGAAACCGATTCCAATCTCTACTACGCGACCAAATTCATCGCGCCCGATCCCTTTATCTACCTTGAGGTCAAGGGTGAGCGGTTAATGATCATGAGCGACCTGGAGGTGGATCGCGCGCGTCACCAGGCCACGGTCGATCGCGTGGTGTCCTATTCCGAATTGGAACGGCGGGCGAAATCCCTGGGCGAGAAAGATCCCGGAACCATCGACGTCATTCATCTCGTCCTGCAGGACGCCGGCGTGCACGACGTTCTGGTGCCGCCGACATTTCCGTTTCTCCATGCGCAACGACTGCAGGAGCTGGGATACCGGCTGCGCACGAAACGCGAGCCGTTTTATGAACGCCGGGTCGTGAAGTCGGACGAAGAGATTCGACACATCGAGGCCGCCCAGCGCGCGACGGAAACCGCCGTCGCCGCCGCGCACCAGAGCCTTCGCCGCGCTGAGATTCGCGAGAATGTGCTGTGGCTCGACGGAGAGGTCCTGACCTCGGAGCGCGTGAAGAAACTGATCAACGTTGCTCTGATGGAATGTGATTGCGTCGCGCAACATACCATCGTGGCAGGCGGGGAGCAGGCTTGCGATCCCCACGACGAAGGCAGCGGCCCGTTGCCGGCGCATCGCAGCATTATCTTCGACGTGTTTCCGCGTTCAGCCGATTCCCGGTACTTTGCCGACATGTCTCGCACCGTAGTTCGCGGACAGCCTTCGCCAGAATTGATGAAACTGTACGGGACCGTCAAGGACGCGCAGGAGGAAGCCATAAGCAAAATTCGCGACGGCGCAGACGGCGCCGTCATCCATCAAGGGATTTGCGATCGCTTCGAGAAGGCGGGCTACAAGACCGGCCTGGTCAACGGCCGCATGCAAGGGTATTTCCACGGCACCGGACACGGCGTCGGCTTGGACATTCACGAAGCGCCTCGCATCAGCCGCACCGGGTCATTGCTCCAGGAAGGGCATGTCGTCACCGTGGAACCAGGACTGTATTATCCCGGTCTCGGCGCCGTGCGCATCGAAGACATGGTGCTCGTGACCAGGGACGGTTGCCGAAACCTCACGAACTATCCGAAAGTGTTTGAACTCGACTGACCTTTTGTGAACGCTCCATCAACGGGGAGAGGAAGCCTTTCGCTCGTTTCACGTTTTACGTCTCACGCCTCACGCTAATATGCGCCTCACCTTTACGATCCAGCGCTTCAATCCCGAAACCGATCAGCATCCGCACCAAGAAGAGTACCGCCTCGACATCGGACGAGGCATGACGGTGCTCGAAGCCTTGATCCGCATCAAGAACGAACTCGATGGCCGCCTGGCGCTTCGCTATTCCTGCCGCTCCGCCATTTGCGGCTCGTGCGCCATGCATATCAACGGCACGCAAAAGTTGGCCTGCCGGACGTCCATCCGGAAAGAGCTGGAGCGGCATGGCGGAATCACCATCGCGCCCTTGCCGAATCTTCCGGTGATCAAGGATCTGGTCGTCGATATGGCGCCCTTCTGGGAAAAGATCCGGGCGGTCACGCCGTGGCTGACCCCGATCACGCACCCGACCAAGCGTTACGGCTCGTCAGGGCAATTGCGCTTACTGCCCGACAGTTATCAATTTCACAACGTGGACGCGTGTATCATGTGCGCGGCCTGCGTGGCTGCCTGCACTTCCCACGAAGTCTCGCGCGGGTTTCTCGGGCCGGCGGCGCTGGCCAAAGCGGCGCGCTTCGTGGCGGACCCGCGCGAACCGGCGGACGCCAAACAGGTGCGGCTCTCCGCACTGCAAGAAGCAGACGGCATCTGGGATTGCACGCGGTGCAACATGTGCGTGCAGGTCTGCCCGAAAGATGTTCAGCCGATGGAGGCGATCATTCGCTTGCGCCGGTCTTCGCTGCGACACGGCCTGACCACCGCCGAGGGTGCCCGCCATATCACCGGCTTTGTCGATCTGATCCGTCAGGACGGGCGCTTGAACGAAGCCCTGATGCCGCTCAAAGTCCTCGGCTTCAGTGTGCGACGGGTCCTCGACGTCATGCCGCTGGGCTTCCGCATGTTTTTCAAGGGCAAAGTCCCGTTGCCGTTCGGCCACACTATCCCCGGTATCGAGCAGGTCCGGGCGATCTTCACTGCGGCGCGACGGCGGACCACGCGTCTCTGACGCCCATGCCGGGCACGTTCCGATACCTCGACGACATCGCGCTGGCCGATATGGCCTTCGAAGCGGAGGGCGATTCCCTTTCGGAGCTGTTCGAGGCCGCGACTGAGGCCCTCATCCAGATCCTGGCCGATCCTGCGTCTGTTGCCCAAACCTGGCAACAGACGATCGAGTTGGAGGAATCGGATATCGGCACGCTGCTGTTCGAGTGGCTGAACCGGCTCGTCTATTTGAAAGACGCGCAGGCCGTGGTCTTTCACCATGCCATCCTGGCCCTACACGCAACGCCTGATCAATCCGCCTGGCGCCTCCATGCCGAATTGGTCGGAGCGCCGGTGGATCAGGCGACGCAGGATCTGCGATCCGACGTGAAAGGCGTGACCAAACATCTCTACGCCGTGACACAGACCGGGAACAGCTGGAAGGCCAGGGTGGTCTTGGATGTCTGACGCATGACAAAGTCCCCACAACGTTTGTTTGACACCTGGGTGAAGCGATGACACTCAACACCGACATGCAGGTCAATCGTCTTGATGATTACCTCTGGGAAATTCCGCCCTCCGAAAAGGCGGGCATGCTGGTCCCGGCGAGAATCTATGCGAGTCCGGCCATTCTCAGCGCAATGGATCGCGGGGTCTTCGATCAGGTCACGAATGTTGCCTGTCTGCCCGGCATCCATCGGTATGCGCTCTGCATGCCCGACGGCCACTGGGGGTATGGGTTTCCCATCGGCGGAGTCGCGGCCTTCGATCCGGATGACGGCATCATCTCGCCCGGCGGAGTCGGTTATGACATCAACTGCGGCATGCGGTTGATCCGGACGGACCTGTCGCTCTCCGAGGTACGGCCGAAACTTGAACTATTGATGACCGAATTATTTCGCCGCGTACCGGCCGGCGTGGGATCACGCGGCTTCGTCACTGTAAACCGGCGGGAGTTTCGCGAGGTGATGCGCAAAGGCGCGGCCTGGTGCATCGCCAAGGGTTACGGATGGGAAGAAGATTTGGATCGAATCGAAGAGCGGGGCTGCCTCGAAGGCGCTGACCCGACGCACGTCACGGATTACGCCATCGAACGTGGCATCAACCAACTCGGGACCTTGGGATCGGGCAATCATTATCTGGAGGTGCAGGTTCTCTCGGATAAGGGCATCTTCGATCGGGAGGCGGCCGCCGCGATGGGCCTAACCGGTCGCGACCAGGTCGTGGTGATGGTCCATTGCGGCTCGCGCGGCTTTGGGCACCAGGTCGCGAGCGACTATCTGAAAATATTCGAGAAGGCGATGCGCCGCTACGGAATCTCCGTCAAGGATCAGCAACTCGCCTGCGCGCCGTTTCGCTCACCAGAAGGGCGGGACTATTTCGGCGCGATGAACTGCGCAGCCAACACCGCGTTCGCCAATCGCCAGGTCATCACGCATCAAATCCGCGAAGCCTTCGCCGCCGTGTTCGATTCAACGCCGCATGCGCTCGGCATGCATCTGATCTACGATGTGGCGCATAACATCGCGAAGGTGGAACGCTACGGAGACGGGGAGTGGCTGGTGCATCGCAAGGGGGCCACCAGGGCGTTCGGCCCAGGCAGTCCCGAGCTGCCGGACTGTTATCGCCATATCGGCCAGCCGGTCATCTGCGGCGGCTCGATGGAAACCGGATCCTATCTCTTAGTCGGAACCAATCGCGCCATGCACGACACCTTCGGCTCCACGATGCACGGATCCGGCCGGACGATGTCGCGCGCCCAAGCCAAACGCACGGTGCGGGGCGAACAGCTGCTGCGCGACATGAAACAACACGGCATTCTGGTAAAAGCGGTGTCCATGTCAGGCCTCGCCGAGGAAGCCGGGTCGGCGTATAAGAACATCTCCGATGTGGTGAACACGGTGGACCAGGCGGGAATCACAAAAAAAGTGGCGGAACTCAAACCAATCGGCAATATAAAGGGCTAGCACGGCATGCACGCGACACACATGCGCGGCTCCGGGGTCACCGGGGGTCGAAAGCGTGTCGTCACCCAATCAGCGCCGCCCCACGATGGAACAACGCCAGCACGAACGGTTTCCCGCTCACTTCCGAAGCGCCTTCAGCTCAGTGAATCGCGTCGAGGGAGATGGCACCGTGGTCGATCTCTCCTTGCGAGGCTGCGGAATCGTCAGTCAGACGGCTATTCATCCTGGCACCATGCTGACGCTCCGCATTCATGTGCCGGATCCGGAGACGACGCTGACGGTCCAGCAAGCCGTCGTCCGCTGGCGCCGGGACGGGCGCCTCGGTCTCGAGTTTCTCTCCCTGCCGCCTGACGAATGGGCTCGCCTCCAACGCATCGTCAAAGAACTCTCTCGCCATCCCTACGAACGGACCCACGACCGGCAGGACGATTCCGGCGCCTAGCGCCGCTTCCTGTCGAGGAGGATACAGCATGGCTGACGCTTCCGCATCGCGATTGCCTCGAACCTGGATCCCGGCGCTGCTGATCAGCATCATCGTGTCAGCCGTCTGCGCTGCGGCTCTTTACGTGCTCCTGGCTCAGCATGACCGCTCGCTCGTGGCGCAACGAAATGCCTCGGCCGTCATGGCGGCGGAGTACAGTGCGCGCGCCACGGCGCGAACCCTGGCCTGGTTCAGCGAATCAATGGGCAGCGAGAATTTCGCCTCCATCCAGCAGACCCTTGAACAACATACCCAACAGGCCAATCTCCTCTCGGCCGCTGTCATCCTGGAAGACAATCTGGTAGTGGCAGCCAGCAATCCCGCCGCCATCGGGACCACGCTTCAAGATGCGGCCTGGCTGGCCGCGCGCCGGACACAGACCGGTGTCATCACGCCCGGTATCGAGCAGGGCAGACCAGCCTTCATCGTCGTGGAACCGTTCCGCCGAGACAACCGCGTGGCCGGATGGATCAGACTGGCCGTCGCCACGCCGCCCGAAGCAGCGGCGCCGCGATCCGAGGATGATTTAGGCCGGGATGTCGCCCTCGTCATCACGCCGCTGCTGCTCTTGATGGCGACCCTCTTGATGCTGACCATGCGCGGCCTCATGAGCCGGGTCCGCTCGCTCCTCGCCGGCATTCTGCTCGAAGCCAGGGAGCAGGCTCCTCACACGATGCGCGGAGGCGTCGAAACCCAGGACGGAGGCGGGATGGCCTGAAATCCCACCATCCGGGACGTGGCCTGGTCCCTATCACCTTCACCCAGAAAGGCAACCTGCCCTTAGGGCGCTCGACAAGTGCTATTTCTCTGGCAGTTCTTCCAAAGTTTGATAGGCTGAGACGAACGCACAGGCAGTAGGCCGGCCAATGCGCGCGAGGCGCCTGCCTGGATCCGGCGACGCGATTCAACCGACCGATCGCCACACAGGTGATACCGACATTATGAGTCAAGCGAATCCCAAGATCCTCATCGCCGACGACGACCCGCTCGCGCGGCTGTTCGTCAAGAACGCCTTGGAACCGGCCGGCATGGCCGTCTTAGAGGCCACCGGCGGGAAGGACGCGCTGGCGAAGTTTGAGGCAATCGGCCCGGATCTCGTGATTCTCGACATCATGATGCCGGATCTGGACGGGTATCTGACCTGCTCCCGGATCCGCTCGCTCCCGCGCGGCAAACGGGTGCCCATCCTTGTGCTCACCGGCCTGGATGACGCGCAATCCATCGGGCAGGCCTATCAGCACGGCGCCACGGACTTCATCACCAAACCCGTCAATGCCACCATTCTCTGCCATCACGTCCGGTACATGCTCCGCACCAATAACGTGCTGCACGCGTTGATCCGCAGCGAATCCCGGCTGGAACTGGCGCAACGCATTGCCCGCATCGGGAACTGGGATTGGAATCCCAAGACCAATCGCTTCACCATGTCGAACGAATTGTGCCGCCTGGTCGGTGTGCGGCCGCAGGATTTCGCCGGCACCTTTGAAGCGTTCCTCGCCCTCGTGCATGCGGATGACCGCCCGATCGTGACGGGCGCCCTGCAAAAACTTATCGGGCAACAGACTCCCTGCGATATCGACCATCGCATCGTACTGCCGAACGGCACCGACTTCATCATCCATTTGCAAGCCGAGGCGGTGCGCGAAGAAGAGACGGACGACATCACGGTCATCGGGACGGCCCAGGACATCACCGAGCGCAAACAGGCGGAACGGGCCATCCATCAATTGGCCTATTACGACAGTCTGACCGGCCTGGCCAATCGCGTGTTGTTCAAGGACCGCCTCTCGAATGCCCTGTCCTATGCCGCGCGCCATCACCAGCACCTTGCCACGCTGTTTATCGACCTGGATCGTTTTAAAATCATCAATGACACGCTAGGACATACCGTGGGCGATCTCCTGCTGACGCATGTCGCGGAACGTCTCAGCGACTCGGTTCGTCAGAGCGACTCGGTCAGCCGGCATGCCGACCATGAACCGGTGCATGCCCTTGCCCGGCTTGGCGGGGATGAATTCACCATTCTCCTGACGGCACTGCCACAGCCGGAAGATGCGGGCAGAGTCGCCCGGCGCATTCTGGAATCGCTGGCCCATCCCTTCAGCATCGACGGACATGAAATTTTTATTTCCGCCAGCATCGGCATTTCAATCTTCCCGTCGGACGGCTCCACCGTGGAGGCGCTGCTGAAGAACGCCGATACCGCGATGTATCACGCGAAGGAACAGGGCCGGAATAATTGTCAGTATTATTCGTCCGGCCTGAATGCCGCGGCGGCCGAACGCCTCGATCTCGAAAACGAACTCCGGCGTGCGCTTGAACGGGAAGAGTTTGTCGTCTTTTACCAGCCGAAGCTGAATATCCATTCGCGCCGTATTCTGGGCGCCGAGGCGCTGGTGCGATGGAAGCATCCCAAGCGCGGCCTGGTGCCGCCGGGGGTTTTTTTGAACGCCGCCATCGACACCGGCCTGATCCGCTCCATGGACGAATGGGTGCTTCGGGAAGCCTGCCGTCAGGTCAAGGCCTGGGAGAAGGCGGGCCTTCCCGCGATCACCATCTCCGCCAACGTCTCCAACTCGCTCTTCCACGGACGCACGCTGCCCGCCACGGTCGCCGACGCCCTGCGGGATTCCGGCTTGAACCCTGCGCAACTGGAACTGGAACTGACCGAGTCCATCGCGATGCGGGATGTCGAGGCTTCTGTCACCATGTTGGAGGGGCTGCGGACCATGGGGGTGCGGCTGTCGATCGATGACTTTGGAACCGGCTATTCGTCGTTGAGTTATCTCCAACGATTTCCGCTGAGCCGGTTGAAAATCGATCAATCCTTCGTTCGGGACCTGCTGACGAATGAGAATAACGTAAAGATCACGCGCGCCATCATCGCCATGGCCCACAGCTTGAACCTCTCAGTGTTGGCCGAAGGCGTGGAAACGGAAGGGCAGTTGGCGCGGTTACGGGAAGAAGGCTGCGATGAAGTGCAGGGCTATCTGTTCAGCCGCCCTGTCTGCGCGGAGGAGTTTGAAACGCTGCTCAAGGGCGATGCCGATGCCCGTACAGCAGCGTAATGTTGATCCGCCGGTTGGTGAGTCCTTCCTTGAACGCAATGTCGTCGGTTTCGTGAAACAGATCTGAGTTAAACAGGACCGCTCGATTGGCCCGATAGGGAATCTTGATTTCCTTCGCCCCTTGCGATGTGAGCCATTCGTAGATGCTGCCCCGGGCCTTGTCGCTATTGTAGGTTTTGAAGTCCCACTCCCTCGGCGCTTCCTTGTCCCATACCACCAGCCCCCCGCTCTCAGGATTGAGATTCGCGTCGTCCGGCGTGATCCAGAAATTGACGTTCACCGCGGCGGCATCGGCATGGATATTCAAGCCGCGCCGGGCGCTATCGTGCTTGAAGGCCCAGGCCTGCGTGAGGCGGTGTGTGCCGAAAATGCGCGGCAGCCGCCGGCGAAGTTCCTCGGCAATCTGCAGCAGCAGGGGTGACGCAAAGCCGTCGCCGAGAAACGCCCCGATGTACCCGTTCTCATAGTCTTTCTTCCAGATCGTCGACGTCCAGCAGAACTCTCTCAGGCGCCGCAGCGCTTCCTCTGACAGCAGTCCATCAACAGAGGTCACCTCCGGCTGCGTCGCCAGATACCGTGCTTCAATCGCGGCGTGATCCAGATCAGACGAGAGCGCTCCCTCTCCCATCGTCTCACAAGGCGCAATGTACAACAGCCGGTTGAACGAGGGAGCAATAGGCTGAAGGTCGGCAGGGGACAGGGCAACGCGATTGGACGGGACAGTGCCAGGGGCCGGCTCCAGGCGCCCGCGCAAATGACGCAGCGCCTCGTGATATCCCCGCCATTCTTCGCCCAGTAACCCGCGCTCAAACAAGTAGCCGATTTGCTCGGCATCATGCTTCACGCGGGAACGAAAGACCGCGGAGTCGGTGACGGGGCGGCCGTGCGCACACTTGGCCTTGGCCGTTTCCGCAAAACAGCGCAGAGCGCGAGGAATATCCTCCCGCCAGATCCACGCGATGCCCAGGTTATACAACGCCGTCCCGTACCCGGGATGGGCCTGCAGCGCCCGTTCGAAGCAGCGGATGGCGTCATCCACCAGGCCCTGCTCCAGCAAGACCAATCCTAGATTGTTGTGGGCTTCGGCATGCGCCGGCTTCAGGGCAATGGCCTTCCGATACGCATCTGCCGCCGCATCGAGCCGGCCTTGTTCTTTCAACACCACGCCGAGATTGTTGTGAGCTTCGGCATGCTCCGGATTGAGCGCCAACACCTGTTCGTAGGATGCGTGTGCCTCAGCCAAACGTCCTAACTCTTTATAGACATTCCCGAGGTTCGTGCGGGGGTCGATGTAACGCGGGTTGAGCTGAATGGCTCGAGTGTAGGCTTCAACCGCGTCGGGGAGGAGTCCCGCCCGTTGGAGCACGACGCCATGGTTAAAGCAATAGACGGGGTTACCCGCATCGGCAGCCCGAGCCTGGGCAAGACGGGTCAACGCGTCCCGGAAGTTCCCGCGCCGGTACAACAGCAGACCCAACCCGTGCAGGGCATCCGGCTGGGCAGGGATTCGTGCGAGTAGCTGCTGATAGCCCCGTTCCGCGTCATCCAGGCGTCCGGCCTGATGATGCATCTGGGCCTCGCGCAAACCGGCCGCGGCAGCCGCTGCGCCTCCCGCGCTTTTCCCCTGTAACTTTTCTTCCCGGCGACGCTCCTCACGATTCATGAACCACCTCCATCGATCGGAAGACCGGCCGATGGAGAGAGTAACGCAGATCGGGGATGGGGGTCAAAGGAACCGGGGAGGGGAATCCGGACGATCAGGCCGCTTGGGCATCGTCCTGCCGTTTACGGCGTTGGCCCAAAATGTCGAGGGCGGCGACGCGGTAGGCTTCGGCAAACGTGGGAAAGCTGAAAATGGTATCGATGAACCGATCGATGGCCGCCCCGTCCTGCAACGCCATCTGGCCGAGATGAATCAGTTCCGCCGCATTCTCGCCCACAATCTGGACGCCCAGGAGGCGCTCCCCGGACGGATCGGCGACCAGTTTCAGTAGCCCGTTGCACGCGCCGGTGATCTGCCCCTTGGCAATTTCCGTAAACGGAGCGCGGCCGATGATCGGCCCCCGATATCGGGCCGCAGCCTGTTCCTCATCCAGGCCGATAGAGGCGATCTCCGGAATGGTATAGATCCCGATTGGCACCTGATTGAGCGATTCACCGACCGGGAGGCCTAAGGCGTAACTGACGGCCCGACGACCATCCTCCATCGCTTGTGAGGCCAGGGCCGGGGGACGACCCAGCATATCGCCGGCGGCAAAAATATGCGGGACGGAGGTTTGCCCGTATTCGTTGACGGGGATGCGGCCCTTCTCGTCCATCGTGAGTCCGGCCGCCTCGAGATTCAATTCTTCAATGTTCGGCCGACGCCCCAGTGCCACCAGCATTTTTTCGCTCTTGACCGCCATCCCGTTCGCCAGTCGGGAGACGACGGAGGACACGCCGTCCCAGGCCACTTCGGTGACTGTGTGGCCGGAGTAAAACCGTCCGCCCTGGCGTTCGATGCTGCGCTGAAACACCTCGACGATTTCCGCGTCCATGAACGACAGGGGGCGCGGGGCCCTGTCGATGAGCGTCACTTCGACCCCCAGTAGCGCAAAGGTCGAAGCATATTCGCAGGCGATGACCCCGCCGCCCAAAATCGTCAACGACCGGGGAAGGTAGATCATCGACAAGATCGAATCACTATCCAGCACATGTTCGTGATCGACGGGGATCTGCGGAATCGACGAAGGGCGAGATCCTGTTGCCAGCACGATCGTTTCGGCCGTCAGGGTTTGGCAGGCGCCGTCGACGGTTTCCAGCTGGACTTCGTGGGGCGAGAGGAGTCGCGCGCGCCCGTGCCGGTAGGTCACGCCGTTGCGCGTGATTTGACCGGCCATATAACACTCATGCGCTTTCACGACCTCGTCGAGGCGATGCAACAGGACGGTCATGGGCACGTCGAAACGCATCTTGCCCTCGAACACCTCACTCGACCGTTTCAGGCGCTCGTATTGCACCGCTGTTTCGCGCAAGGTCTTGCTGGGGATCGTGCCGCGGTACACGCAATTTCCGCCGATGCCGGGCTCCTGCTCGATCAGCACGACCTTCTTGCCGGCTTTGGCGCCCTGGATCGCAGCCTTTTGCCCGGCCGGTCCGCTGCCGATCACGACGATGTCGTAGGCGCTCGCGGGCATCACAATGGCATCGCCTCCACGACGGCTTGTACCTTGTCCTTATGGGCCAAGAGCGCATCGATATCTTTCGGATACAGGTTCAGATCGGCAAAGACCGAATGCTCCCGCACCGTGGCTTCATCGAAGCCGTCGGGATCAAGAAAATGTTTCGCCAGGCGACCCGCCAGGCAGGTCGTCATACATTCCTGCTTCGCCGTTTTGGCGTAGTGATAATCGGCATGGAACCCGATCGATTCCACCACGGGCGGAGGCAGGCCCCATTCGTCGGCGACCAGCAGACCCACCTGGATGTAATACCCGTCGAGCAGTTGATGGAGGAGACCCTGCGTCAATGCGCTGCCTCGTTCCTTAGCCAGGGCGACCAGGGTTTGCAACACGACCGGGCGGCCGATTCCGTGCAGGAGACCGCACAGGTAGGCGCTTTCAACGTTGAACCGGCGCATACGCGCAATTTCTTTGGCATAGGCTCCGCTGGCGAGAGAATAATGCCAGAGGCTCTTGACTTCGTTATCCCATCCCGGCACTTTGAATGCGCTGCCTTTGATGGATGCGGAGAAGGCCAGTTCGGACATCAGGTTCATACCCAGCATGGACACGGCATGCTGCAGCGAGACGACGGGATTGCGGGTCATGTAAGCCGGAGAATTGGCAATGCGGATGACATGGGCGGCCAGCGCCTGATCCTGATGAATGAGCGAGGCCAGTTTGGCCGCTTCGGCATCGGGATCATACACCATGGCCAGAATTCGGGAAGCCACCTGCGGCAACAGCGGGAGTTCGATGGCTCCTTTCCGGATCCGTTCGATCAAGAGCTGCTCTAACGGGCTGGTTGAGGCAGGGTCTGAGATCGGGGCAAGTTCAGCACTCATATAGGGCTCACACCACAGGTCTAGGGTTGCGGGATTGTGTTCGTTGTACATCCTTTTCGGCTCGTTCGGCCGAAAACCTTAACCTTCGAGAGTAAAGGGGACCGGCACAGAACATGCCAGATCAGTTGAGGTATTCGCAGCGGCGCCCCCTCCTTCTCCTACAGGCCGTTTCCCTAAAGAAGGAGCACCAGCCATGATCGCAGGGAGAGTGTTATTGTTCCTCTGTCTCACGGGCGCCATGCCCGGTCTGGCTCCACGGGCCATCGCCGCCGGAGACCAGGCGTCACCGTCGACCACCGAGAAAATGATACGGGACACGAAGGAGGCCGTCGAATCCACGAAACAATACACGATGCAACAAAAGGACAACTTTCAAAAAACTGTCCAGGCTGAACTGGCTGAGATGCAAACAAAGATCGCGGAGCTTCAAACGAAAACCAGGGCCGCCTCCGCAGAAGCCAGGAAAGAGTTGCAAGCAGCCCTGCAGGATCTGGAACGCAAGAAAGAAGAGGCCCGGAAGCAGCTGGACGAGGTCAGCCGTTCGACCAGTTCGGCCTGGAACAGGTTGAAAGACAACCTGGACGCAACCGTGGCGGATCTCAAGAAAAGTTATAAGGAAACGGTTTCCAAATTGCCCTGACCGGGAAGACAACGCCTTCCTTGTGAACGCCTCCTTTCCCCCGACAACGAATCCCGGTCCGACCTGGTCAAGGAGGGGGACAATACGTTAAGGTGCGGAGACAAGCAGGACCACCACACGACGAGACCTATGCCGCTCACATTTGCCCTCTATCCCGGTTGCGCTGCCAAAGGCGCAACGCCTGAACTCTACCAATCCACCATGGCCATCATCGGCCGCCTGGGCATCGAGGTCGTTGAACTCGCGGCCTCGTCCTGCTGCGGTGCCGGGGTCATCGGGGAAGCGGACCCGGACCTGGCTCTCGCGCTCAATGCCCGCACCTTCGCCCAGGCCGAACGGATGGGACTGGACGTGATGACGATTTGCGGCACCTGCCAGGGAGTCATGAGCGCAGCCAATCGGCGCCTGAAACACGAGCCGGCAACCCTTGAGCGGGTGAACAAGATGCTCGCGCAGGACGGCATTTCTTACGGCGGCGGCGTGCAGGTGAAACATCTCCTGTGGATCGCCGTGCGTGATCTCGGACTCGGCCGTGTCACTGAAACGGTCCGGTCGCCCTTTCGCGATTTCCGTATCGCCCCTTTTTACGGCTGCTACATGCTGCGCCCATCCTGGGAACTGGGTTTCGATGATCCCGAAAATCCCAGTTCGTTGGAAAAAATCATTCGTGCCGTCGGCGGAGAGCCGGTCGCCTACGCGGGCCGGACCAAATGTTGCGGCTTCCCGATTATCCTGGAGAAGGAAGCCATCGCGGTGGCCATGGCCGGCACGAATATGAAGGACGCGAAGGACCATGGTGCAGACTTTATGGTGACGCCCTGTCCGCTCTGTCATATGAGCCTGGATATCTACCAGGAGCGCGCGGGGCGGGCGGTGAAGACTGAACTGAACCTTCCCATTCTCCATCTCCCGCAATTGCTCGGTCTCGCCATGGGGATTCCCGCGCAGGACCTTGGGCTGTCGCGCCATCTGATTTCCGTCGAACGGATCGTGACTCGTTTGCAGACACCGGACACAACACATTCATCCTTACCCGTGGAGCCCACGACATGAAGGTCATCGCCCTCTCGGATTGTCAGCAGTTCAGCCAGGACAAAATGAAAAAGAATAACCTGTTCGAAACGCCGCGGTTTTTTTGCGACATCTATTGTTTCGAACCAGGGCAGGAACAGAAGGGTCATATTCACGGCGAACAGGACAAGGTCTACATCGTGCTGGAGGGCGAAGGCACGTTTCAGGTCGGCCCGGAAAAACGCGTGCTGGGAGCCGGGCAGGGAACGATGGCGGCCGCTGGTGAGGAACATGGGGTCAGGAATCACAGCGCGCAGCGTCTAAAAGTGCTCGTGTTTGTCGCGCCGAATCCCTGAGATTATCGAGTTCCCAGCGGTGCGGTGACCGTGATGGCTCCGGCAAGATCGCCTTCCTTATGCCCCTCCTTGGGATAACCGGAGATGTCGAGATCACCTTTCGGTTCACCATGGCAGGACAGGCAGTCCTTGGCGTAATAAATCGGCATCACCACCCGTAAGGTGCGTCCCTCATCGGTCAACTCGCTCACATAGGCCTCAGCCCTGGGCCTCGCGGATAGCCATGTCAGCACCGATGCTTCGTACTCGTCGGGCTCGTTTTTCGGATTCCGGGCATGAATGGCTGTCTGCTTGAGCCGCACGTGCGCGGCCTTCGAAAATCGCGCTGACGCCTGGCTGCCGTAGGTGGCCGGAATAAAATTCTTATAGCCGATGCCGCGCTGATTGATGACCACCTGCGCGTCGCGTACGACCTCCCGGCTGGCCTGGACCAACGCCGGCAGGAGCTCCTTGGCCAGCGGCGGAACGAGAATGGACACCGGCGCCGTGGGCAGCGCCGCCAGGTCGATCCCTGTCTTTACGTGAAACTCCCGCACCAATTGCTGCTCGAATAATTCCGGCGTGAATCCTTTTTCCCCCTTGTGAGGATCGTCGATCAACGACTGGTTGCGCTCGATGACGGCGCGCCCGGATTCCAGGAGTTTCGCCAGGAGGCGCGCCGTTTCCTCCGCCTCGGCTCGTTCGACCGCCATGCTCACCGGAGGATGCACGGTCATCAACAGCACAACTGCAGCCAGAAACCATGCTGCGCGACGTCTCATGATCGTTCTCCTCTCCCTGCTGTCATGACCCGGACCTGCTGCGGCAAGCGCCCTGGATATAGTGGGCCGCCATTTTTTCCACATCGAAGGGCAATCCCTCCAGAGAGGCTCGCCGGGGAAAGGCGTACTCCTCTTCAAGCCAGCGTGTCCGCATCTCGCCCAGACGGCCTGACTCGTCCAATTTCAACAGTAGATCATTCACCAGCCACCGCAGGCGGTAACTTTCTTCCGCTACAACGACCCCATAGTCAGCTTTAGTCAGAAACAAGGGTCGGCCGCTTTCATGGGTCAGGAGAGACCAGTCCTTGCGAACACGTTTCACCATATACTCCAGCACCGGTTGGGCGCCGAGAATGATGTCGATGCGCGGCTCGGTCTGCCCATCGGCATATTCGAACGCCGCGGGCAGGGAATCGCACACGATCAGCCGGTTGGCGCCCCCGTTCGCCTCGGCATAGTAATACGCGCTGGTTTCATCCTGTACCGCAATCGTGAGCCCGTCCAACGCATGGCTCGTAGCCGCCAGCCGGTCGGCCGCGGGATGCCTCGCCTGTTCCTGAACATTCACCCGCACCCGCTCCAGCACCGCCGCACTGGTGGTAATCCCGCTGATGCCGCCGCCGTAAAAATACGGGAGGGAATAGGCGACTCCGGCGCGGGAAGGGGCGGGAGTATTCGTCGCCACGGCCGACACAAACCAATCCAAATGCCCCTCATTCAAGAGCCGGAACAGGTCCCTGAAGCGCACGAGATGCAAGACGGGGATCACCGGTTGTCCGCACCGCCGCGAGAGTTCGTCGGTCATGGCCCGGGTCAGTTCGACATCGAGCCCCGTTACGCGAGCTCCTTCGTCCGTCCAGATCGTTGGAAAGACGAAGGGCCGGAACGGCTCCATCGCCAGGCCGACCTGGACACGCCCGCGCTCGCAGATGATATCGACTTTGCTGCCCGTGACCGGCCAGACCCGTTCAACCGCATCGATGAGCAGCCCGCAGCCGGACAGCAGCAGGCAAAACAGGGCCGGCCAGCCCCTCCTGCACCAGGACGACTTGTTTAAAATCGCACACCTGTCAGGAATACCCATTGCTGCGCCTGCCCTGCGTCCCCTCGAAAATCCACCCCGTATTGACTGTACTGCACACTGATATCGACCGAAAGACTCTGCGCGACCGGAAATCGCACGCCAACCTGGCCGCCGATTAAGTGGCCGGGCGCATGGTTTCCGGGACCGGGCAGGACGCCCCCGGCGAGCACGCCGACGTAGGGCACCGCCCGGTCCTCCAATGGTCCGAACAGCACGTGGCGGATGATGCGGCTGATCGGTTTGTGTTTCGGGAAATCCAGGATGTCGATGAAATTGTTCCAGCGAGGATTAAGAAACAGGGAATGCTGGTCGGTCCTGAATTCCTGCGTGTGAATACTGAAGAACTGATAAATGGCCCGAACCTCGACATTGCCATAGCGTAACGCCGTGATTCCGAGTTGCACGCCGATCTCACGATCATCCGGTGCGAACGTCTGCTGGCGCAGCATCACATCGACATTAAAGGGCCGGATGGGAAATTCGAGCACCGCCTCCTGAGCGATCACCGGCGTCACGGACAGCAGCCAGGCCCCGGCCATCGCAGCCAGCCGGCAGATCAAGGCCCTCCATGTTTGCCCCGTGGCGCCCGTCGTCCGCATGACAGATCTTGGCGTGAGGGTAGTCCAGTCTCTGGGATCGGTCACATCGTTGCATGCGCGGGTTAACGATCGGCCGGAGAAGGCCCGGCGGAAATGCATGACTTCATGATCTCCACCTCACAGCGCGCACCCTTGAGCGTAGGACGCCGCGCTGCCGCGAGCAGCTCCTCCGGAGTCACCGCGCCGCTCACCACATCAACCAGGGCATGGTCAGGAACGCTCTCCACATCCACGCGGGTGACGCCTGGGACTTGCGCCAGCTCCGCAGCGATAGTCCCGCGGGAAGAGAGACAGCCTTGGCCGGATAAGAAGAGCGCCACTCGCTCGCGCGAGGTGTCGGCATTGACCGGACTCGCGAGGCACCCGACGGACAGGAGTAAGCAGCTCAGCGTCATCCCAGGACATCGCATCGGCATCCCCCAAAAACCACGATCCGTGACTGAATGGTGTCGGCATCATGTTCTCTCAGAGTAACCGGCCGGCCCGATCGGGCCGGCCGGATCATTTCGCCCCAGGCCGGGATTACTTGGCCGGCAATTCCCACGGCACCATCGGCATTAACGGCGCCGGTTTCGCATCCGGCCCCGCCAGCAACACCGCAATCGCGCCGCGCAACGCACCCGTCAAAGAATGTGTGACGAGCGGATAGGCCCCGGCGGATTCCACCACGACATCAAAGGTGGCCGCGCTACCCGGTCCCACCACGTACGTTTGCACGCCTTTCAGATTATTGGCGGGATTACCGCTCTCGTACACGTTGTCCCAAATCTCACCGATCGGATGGAACGAGGAAAACTCGTTCGGGCCGGCGTTGACGAAATAAATGCGCACACGCTCTCCCGGCTTGGCATCCAGTTTTCCTCCACCGGTGACGAACGGGTGATACTTGAAGATACCGCCGTTGAACAGCATGCCGTCGTACTTGCGGTCGAACATCGCCTGGACGTCATTCGGATTTTTGTAGAACTCCGACTGCACCAACACATATTCCCGATCCGCCTTCGGCCACACTGTGGCATCTTTCGGATCCACAATGATCGCCCCGAACATGCCGCGCGCGACGTGTTGGATCATGGGCGGAGCCCCGCAGTGATAGAAGAACACGCCCGGCTTCTTCGCCGTGAACGTGAAGCTGATGGTTTCACCGGCATTGATCGCTCGATAGTTTTTCAGGAAATCGATTTCCGCCGCATGGAAATCCATGGCATGCGGATTCTTGTTGGTCTCCGGATTGGTCAATGTGAAATTGATGGTATCGCCTTCCGTCACCCGCACGACTGGGCCGGGGAACTGCCCGTTGAACGTCCAGGCGGCATATTTTTCGCCGCCGCCGTCGATGACGATATCCGTCTCCACCGCGGTCATCTGGATATCGTGGGTCTTCGCCTGAGCCGAAAGCGCCATCCCTGCCACTAACCCCAGGGCCATGCCCATGCGCAATGCCGCCTTCATCCGTCCGCCCTTGTGTTCATGGTTCTCTCTACGTGGTTGCATCGGTGCCTCCAGATCCCTCGGGTTGACTTGGCGCCCGGGAACGCGCTGCTCCCGGATCCACATTCGTCACGCTCGAATGCTGCGCCTCTTCCTGCACCATACGGGAAAACATCGTCAATAAAACATGACAATTGTCATGTTTTGAAAAAATAGACCCATTGTCGTGAAAACAATTACGTGGAGGCGAGGAGTCTGAGCCTGGGAAGATCCCGGATGACGAGGCGGGCAGCCGTTCCGGACACCAACCGGTCTTTCTTAAACCGCGCCATGATCCGGATCGCGGTTTCGGTGGTCACGCCCACCATGTTCGCCATATCCTGACGCGTCAGCCGAACGGTCACCCGAATCCCGTTCGGCTCCTTGATGCCGCTGCGTTCGGCCAGGTTCGCCAACAAGGAGGCTAATCGTTGATCGGCCCGGTCAAGGGCGAGCACCTTGGCCTTTTCTTGGGCTTCGTTGAGCCGGTTTCCCAGATACCGGATAACTTCCATCGCGGCATCGGGATTCGCCCGCAGCATCTTGAAGTAGGCCTCTTTTTTCATGCGGAGCACACTGACATCGCCCATGGGCTGGGCGGTCCCCGGATGATAGGCTCCGTCGAACGTCGCCGCGTCGCAGCAGAACAAATCACCCGGCATCAGGACTTTGAGCGTGCACTCCTTTCCGTCGAGCGACGACTTGACGCACTTGACCGATCCTTCCTTGACGATGTGGAAGTATTCCGTCGGATCGCCCTCGCGGAAGATATACTCGCCCTTGCCGTAGCGGGTTTCGGTCATCTCGCCCAGGACCTTCTGGCGATCCTGGGCGCTGAGAATCTGGAGCAGAGGAATCTGAGTCAACGCGGCAGGCGCGTCGGGGCCGGACCGTTCAGCGGTGGGCGGCTTTGGCGATGTCTTTGGCTGCTTCGACAATCGAACGCACTCCAATTCCGAAATGATCCACGAGCTCATCCGGTTTTCCGCTGCGCGGAATCTCCCGGATGGCCAACTTGCGAACCGTCACGCCCTCGGACGCCAATGCGCTCAACACAGCGTCGCCGATGCCGCCGTGCGCATAATGATCCTCGACGGTCAGGAAGCGGCCACCCGTAGCCCGCGCGCAGTCGATCAAGGCGGCCTGATCGACGGGCACGATACTGTACAAATCCACCACGCGGGTGGCAATGCCGGCCGCCTTCAGCTGGTCGTGGGCCTTGAGGGCTTCGAAGAGCGTGACACCCGCGGCGACAATCGTGAGCTGATCGGCGGCACTCTGCCGAAGGACTTTGGATCCGCCGATTCGGAACGTCTCATCCCCGCCATAGATCACCGGAGTTTTGGGACGACCGGCGCGCAGATACACCATGCCCTGATGGGCCGCGGCCGACTCCATTAATTTGTACATCGACTGGCCGTCGGACGGGTAGAGCACGGTCACGCCGGGCTGGGTCGACATCATGGCCAGATCTTCGAGCCCCATCTGCGACGGGCCATCCTCGCCGATACTGACACCGACATGAGTCCCCACCAGTTTAATGTTCGACTGGCTGATCGCCGCCATGCGAATAAAATCATAGGCCCGCGTGAAAAATGCGGCGAAGGTCGCGACGAAGGGAATCTTGCCGCAGGCGGCAATGCCGGCCGCAGCGCCCAACATCGTCTGTTCGGCGATAAAATTTTCGAGGAACCGGTCCGGAAACCGCTTGCCGAATTTGTCGCTATAGGTGGAGTTCTTCACGTCCGCGTCGAGGGCAACCACCTGCGAATTTGCCTCCCCCAGCGCCAGAAGCGCGGCGCCGAATGCTTCCCGCGCCGCCACCGCATCACCCAGCTTGTACGGAGCAGGAGCCATCGCTCCCTTGGTCGCGGAAGCCGTTTTGGCCGCGGTCGGCAACGAAATCTGAGGCTGGATCGAGCTGGGTTTCAACTGACGCGTCAATTCGTCCAGCGCCTTTTGAGTTTCTTCGCCCTTCTTCAGGGGTTTCCCATGCCAGTCCGGATGATCTTCCACAAAGGAAATGCCGCGCCCCTTGAAGGTCTTCGCCAGCAGCACCGTCGGCCGCCCCTTGGTTTTGGCGGCCTCTGCGAACGCCGCCACCAGGGCGCCGATATCGTGACCGTCCACCACGATGGCATGCCAGCCGAACCCGCTCCAACGAGCGCGGTAGGCCGCCATATCATGCTGCAGCATCGTCGGATCGCTTTGGCCCAAACGGTTCACGTCCACGATCGCGCAGAGATTATCCAGCCCCGTTTGCCGGGCCACATCTGCCGCTTCCCAGACCGACCCCTCGACGGATTCGCCGTCGCCCATCAAGACATAGGTGCGGTAGTCGGTCTTATCGATCGCCTTCGCATTGAACGCGAGACCGACACCGGCCGGCAGCCCCTGGCCCAACGACCCGGTCGCCATGTCCACGAAGGAGAGGCGGGGAGTCGGATGACCTTCGAGATCGGAGCCGAGCGTGCGCAACTTCAGCAATTCCGCCTTGGGAAACAAACCCGCTTCCGCCCAGGCCGCATACAGCAGGGGCGCCGCATGGCCCTTGGAGAGGACAAACCGGTCGCTGTTCGGCAACTTCGGATTCTTGGGGTCATACCGCATGACGGAGAAAAACAACACCGCAACAATGTCCGCGGCAGAGCAACAGCTGGAGGGATGGCCGCTCCCGGCTTCGCTCGTCGCCTTCACGCTGTCGATGCGAAGGGTGGTCGCTTTATTGGCCAGGGCGGTCAACAGATCAGGGGTTGCGGTGGAACCAGAAGAGGAAGTCATGCGCGATCCTTTCACGATGGGAGCCGATGAATCTGGGTGACCTGAACGACAACGGGAGAGAGAGACCCCTCTCGATGGCACGAAGCTAACAAATGGCATGCAGGGAGTCAATGAAGCCATCCCTCTCCCACTCAGGCTCGTCTCAGGCATAGAATTCTTGACACGGTAGGACCAACTCGTTAAGATCGGCTCGCCTTTAACGCTCATCCTGTGAGGTGGGTAAGGAGCTCATGACTATGATGCACGGCCCAAGCCGTCGGACAACCCGCACCTTCTCGTCCACTCCGGAGGAGAAGGTTTTTTTGTGCCCGCCGCTGATTCGCCACCTATGACGACAGAACCGACAACAGGCAACCGGCAGGAGCACGTCGTGATGGACGCGGGTGATATCGCCCGCGCCGTGACTCGCATCGCCCATGAAATCCTGGAACGGAATAAAGGGATTCACGACCTCGCATTGGTCGGCATCCGGACAGGAGGGGTCCATCTGGCCCATCGACTCGTGCGCCGCATCCATGACATTGAAGGCACGCAGATTCCGATCGGCGAACTGGATATTACGCTCTATCGGGACGACCTCTCGCTGCGCAAGGATCAACCGATCCTCCGCACCACTTCCGTGCCGTTCAAAATATCCGACCTGAAGGTGGTGCTCGTCGACGATGTGCTGTTTACCGGCCGGACCATCCGCGCCGCCATGGACGGATTGATCGATCTGGGGCGGCCGGCGGAAATTCAATTGGCGGTGCTGGTCGATCGCGGCCACCGGCAGCTACCGATCAAAGCCAACTACATCGGAAAAAATATTCCCACCTCGCGCGACGAGGCCATTGAGGTCCATCTCGAAGAAAACGGGGAAGAGGACCGCGTGGTCATCCTCAGGGCGTAACCGGAGACATTGTCGTGGGGCTCAAACGAAAAGACCTGCTCAGCCTGAGCACCCTGTCGGCTACCGACATCGCCTTGATCCTGGACACCGCGGATTCCTTCAAAGAAGTCTCCGGCCGGGAAATCAAGAAGGTGCCGGCCCTGCGGGGCAAGACCGTGGTGAATCTCTTCTTCGAGCCGAGCACAAGAACCCGAACGTCCTTTGAGTTGGCCGCCAAACGGCTGAGCGCCGATGTCATCAACTTTTCGCCCTCGTCCAGCAGCGTGGTCAAAGGCGAAACGCTTCTGGACACCGCGCGGAATATTGAAGCCATGCAGGCGGATATCATTGTGTTGCGACATTCTTCCGCAGGCGCGGCGGAGACCCTGGCGCGGGGGGTGAAGTCTTCGGTCATCAATGCCGGCGACGGGTGGCACGAACATCCGACGCAGGCCTTGCTCGACCTCTATACCATCCGCAGCCGGGGCATGGGGTTCGCCGGACTCAAGGTGGCAATTGTCGGCGACGTCGCGCACAGCCGCGTCGCCCGCTCCAATATTTTCGCCCTCACCAAACTTGGAGCCGAGGTGCGGGTCGTGGGGCCGCCGACGATGATTCCCTTGCACATCAACCAACTCGGCGCGCAGGTGTACTACAACCTGGATGAAGCGCTGCGTGGTGTGCATGTCATCATGATGCTGCGACTGCAACTCGAGCGGCAGGGTCGCGCCTTGTTTCCGACCATTCGCGAATATGCGCGGCAGTATGGACTGACCAACGAGCGGGTGAAACTCGCCGAACCGGGCGCCATCGTCATGCATCCCGGTCCCATTAACCGGGGCGTCGAAATCGCGCCCGACGTGGCAGACAGTCTGTCGTCCGTCATTCTCGATCAAGTGGCCAACGGCGTGGCGGTGCGTATGGGGATTTTGTACCTCATGTCGGGAGCCAATGCCTAGCACGCGATAATGAGCGAGCCATGTCTTCCTGGGATGATGGCCGGGCACGGAGTCACTCGCACAAGAATGTCATGATTCACCTGGTTGAACGGGGGAGCTGAGCAACGCATTATGATCTTGATCAAGGGCGGTCACGTCATCGATCCCGGACGCGTCAACGGCGTCGCGGATGTTCTCATTGAAAACGGGAAGATTTCAGCCGTGGGGCAAACCCTCGCCGCACCGGCCGGCGCGACAGTGATTCAGGCCGCCGGACAGTTGGTGCTCCCTGGCTTCGTGGATCTCCATGTGCACTTCCGCGAACCGGGCTTTGAGTACAAGGAAACGATTCAGTCGGGAACGGAAGCGGCCGTCGCGGGGGGCTTCACCACCGTCTGCGCCATGCCCAACACCAATCCCGTGAACGACAACCAGGCAGTCACCGAATTCATGCTCGAACGGGCGAAGGCGGCGGGCAACGCCAACCTCTACCCGATCGGCGCCATCACGAAACGATCTGAAGGCAAGGAATTGGCCGAGATCGGCGACCTGCGTCGCGCCGGATGCGTCGCGATTTCCGACGATGGGAAGCCGGTGATGAACAGTCTCGTGATGCGACGCGCCATGGAATACGCGCGAGCCTTCGACGTGCCGGTTGTCGATCACTGCGAGGATTTGCATCTCTCCGAAGGCGGATGCATGAATGAAGGGGTGATCTCGACCGAACTCGGATTGCCGGGCATTCCTTCGGCCGCGGAGGATGTGATGGTGGCGCGCAACGTCTCCCTGGCCGAACTGACCGGAGCACGTCTGCATCTGGCGCACATCAGCACCGCCGGCTCGGTCCGCATGGTGCGCGAAGCCAAGGCGCGCGGCCTCAAGGTCACGGCGGAAGCCTGTCCACATCACTTTACCCTCACGGAGGAAACCACGCGCGGCTACAATACGCACGCCAAAATGAATCCTCCGTTGAGGACCAGTCAGGATGTGCAGGCGATCAAGGAGGGATTGCGCGACGGCACGATCGACGTGATTGCGACCGACCATGCGCCGCATGCGACGCAGGAGAAACAACAGGAATTCACCGAAGCCCCGTTCGGCATCGTGGGCCTGGAAACGGCCTTGCCGCTGACCCTGGCGTTGGTCGAAGAAGGCGTGCTCACGCTGGAATCGGCGGTCGATAAGCTTGCGACGGCGCCGGCAAAGGCCTTTAGCCTCAACGCCGGCACCCTGGCCGCCGGCGCTCCGGCCGACGTGGCTATCGTCGATCCCACGCTTGAGTGGGAAGTGGATCCGGCGCGGTTCCGTTCTAAGAGCCGGAACACGCCGTTCGCCGGGTGGAAGGTCAAAGGGCGCGTCACCACGACGATCGTCTCCGGGCGGGTCGTCTACGAACTCGACCGCCCCGGGCGGCCGGCGTAGGAACAGACGATTGTGCGGCAAGGATTAATCGCCTGTGTCACCTGCGAGATGTTGGCCCTGGCCGTCTGGATCGGCGGGCTTCTGGTGCTCGTGGCAGCCGTGATTCCCGCCGTGTTCAACACTTTCGGCGGGCAGGATACGGGCGGGTTTTTTTTGACTCGCGCGTTCGACGGGTACAATCGGCTGGTGCTCGGCGCAGCGGCGATCCTGATCGCCGGCATCCTCTGGCGCGCCTGGCTGTATCAACAAGGACTGGCGGATGAGGCCATCACTAGAACCGAATGGTTGCTGCTCGGCGCGATGCTGCTCACCGCCGGTGTGATCACATTTGTGCTGCACCCTCAGGCGGCCGCCTTGCAAGCGCAGGCCTTTGCCTCCAAAGGCGAAGAGGCGAGGAAAGCCGCCTTCGAGGCGTTCTTTCAGCTACATAAACCGGTACGGGTGCTGTATATCCTGAATGTGGGGCTCGGTATCGCGCTGGTGACCCTGCGCGTGCGATCCTGGATCCGAGTGAAGGAGTGATCGTGAAGAAAGCGATTCTTGCGCTCGCCGATGGAACCTGGTTCGAAGGACGAGCTTTGGGCGCGGAAGGGGAGACCGGCGGTGAAGTCGTGTTCAACACGGCCATGACCGGCTATCAGGAAGTGCTGACCGATCCCTCGTATCGCGGGCAAATCGTCACCATGACCTCTCCACAGATCGGCAACTATGGCGTCACACCGGAGGACGTCGAATCAAGGAAAATCTGGGCCGAAGGGTTCGTCGTCAAGGAGTCCAGCCGTCTGGCGAGTAACTGGCGCGGCAAGGCGACGCTGCAAGAGTATCTGCAGGCGGCGAATATCGTGGCGATAGAGGGCATCGATACCAGAGCTCTCACCAGGCACTTGCGCGAACGGGGCGCCCAACCGGGAGTCATTTCCCACATCGATCTCGACCCCCGCCGCGTGGCGGAAAAAGCCCGGCAGGCGCCGAGCATCATCGGGCGTGATCTGGCAGCGACCGTCACCTGCGAACTTCCTTATCCCTGGACGGAAGGAACGGGTGATTGGGCGCCGAAGATCACGATGCCGGAACAGGGCGCCGCACAGGCCACAAAAAAAACCTGGCGCGTCGTCGCCTACGATTTCGGCGTCAAACAGAATATTCTCCGGCGGCTGGTCGATGTCGGCTGCGAGGTCACCGTGGTGCCGGCCTCGACTCCGGCGAAGGAGGTGTTGGCCCTGAAGCCGCAAGGGTTGTTCCTCTCGAATGGTCCCGGTGACCCGGAAGGTGTGCCCTACGCCATGACGGCGCTCCGTGAGCTCATCGGCCGCGTGCCGATTTTCGGCATCTGCCTGGGGCACCAATTGCTGGGGCTCGCGCTGGGATTTTCCACCTACAAACTGAAGTTCGGTCATCATGGCGCCAATCATCCGGTCATCGATTTGCGCACGAGAAAAGTGGAAATCACGTCTCAGAATCACAACTTTGCCGTGCGGTTCCCCGGTAGGACACCGGCCACCGGACAGGACCTGCCCGTCGTGGACACGCCGTTCGGGCGCGTGCAATTGACGCACACCAGCCTGAACGACGGATCGGTCGAAGGCATGCGCTGCCTGGATCGCCCCGTCTTTTCGGTGCAATACCATCCCGAAGCGTCTCCTGGCCCACATGATTCCGCCTACCTATTTGAACAATTTGTCACATTGATGGAGACACACCATGCGTAGGAGCCTGTCCGACATTGACCGCTCTGCTGCGGCGAATGACCTGCGACCATCTGCGTCGTTCTCGGCCCTCAAAAATCCTCAATGTAATTCTGCGAATACACTTCCGGTTTTTTCCGGCCTGCGGCCTCGCACCTGGCCGCAGCTCCTTCGCCTCGCTACGAAGCGCAACGTCGGTCAGGCTCCCGGCGTCTGGCAGCTCTCGACCGGTCTTGTGGTGCTGGCCCTGGCGCTGATGCAAGCCGCCTGCGTCACGATCAATCTCCCGCCGGGTCCCGGCGCCCTGGAAGAACACAAAGTCAGCGGCACCGGCAAGGACAAGGTCCTGATGATCGATGTGTCTGGCGTGATCAGCTCAGAAAACAAGGACGGATTCTATTCCTCGCCAGGCATGCTGGCTACCGTGAAGGAAGAATTGGAACGTGCCGCCAAAGACGAACGCGTCAAAGCGATCGTGCTCCGGATCAATAGCCCGGGAGGGACCGTCACGGCATCCGACATCATTTATCACGAACTCAAACACTTCAAGACCAGCCGGAAAATTCCGATCGTCGCGTCCATCATGGATGTGGGCGCCTCCGGCGGCTACTACATTGCGGCCGCCGCCGATGCCGTGCTGGCCCATCCCTCATCGGTCACCGGCAGCATCGGCGTCATTATGCTGACCGTGAATGCCAGGGGATTGCTCGAGAAAGTCGGCGTGGAAACCAATGCCGTCACCTCCGGTCCACGCAAAGATATGGGCTCCCCGTTCCGGGCGATGCTGCCGGAAGAACGCGCGATTTTCCAAGGCGTGATCGATGGCTTTTACCAGCGATTTCTCCAGGTCGTGCAGGAAGGACGCCCGGGGTTGACCGGCGAAACCATCAAGAAGCTGGCCGACGGCCGGATTTATTCCGGCGACCAGGCCAAATCCTCGGGGCTGGTCGACGAGATCGGATACCTCGACGATGCGATTGAGCTGGCCAAGAAAAAAGCCGGATTGCTGGAGGCGAAGGTCGTGACCTATCGCCGGCCCGGCGAATATCAGAACAATGTGTATTCGCGGCTGGTTGCCCCGGCGCCCAGCCTTGCCAGTCTGGCGAACGTGGATCTGCTGTCGGTCGTGCGAGGCGGATCGCCGCAATTCATGTATCTGTGGATGCCTTGAGGCGGTGAGTTGCTTCCGTCGCCCGGTGCTGATTGAATGGAATAGACGTGATGTATCCGTCAGACCAACATTCAATCGAAACGCTGCTCAAGACGCCGATGGGGCGACGCTCGGCGCTCGCGCTGGGGGCGCGCGCGGCTTCGCTGTTGGCCAGCGTCATGGGGATTGGCGCAACGATGGGCTTGCTGCAATCGCTCGGCGGCTGTCAACGAGCGCCCGGCACGGCGCGCGACCAATTCATTTATCTGTCGGAAGAAAAAGAAATGGCCATGGGCCTCTCGGCCTTTCGGGAGGTGCTCAGGCAAGCGCCCTTGAGCGACAACCCGGAGCTCAACGAGATGGTGCACCGTGTCGGCAACCGCATCGCCAAGGCGGCGAACAAACCGGAATACCAATGGGAATTCGCCGTGATTCAGGACGATCGCACGATCAACGCGTTCGCGCTGCCAGGAGGCAAGGTCGCGGTATTCACCGGAATTTTGAAGGTAACCAAGAACGAAGACGGACTGGCGACGGTCATGGGTCATGAAGTGGCGCATGCGCTCCAGCGCCATGGGGCGGAACGGATGAGTCGCGGCATTCTCGAACAAATTGGGCAACTGGCCGCCTTGGGCGCCGGCGCCGCCGTGGGACGGCCGGATGCGGCCATGGCCGCGATGACCGTCTATGGCGTCGGCGTCTCCCTGCCCTTCGACCGCCGCCAGGAATCGGAAGCGGATTTTGTCGGCCTGCGCCTGATGGCCGAGGCGGGGTACGATCCGCGCGAAGCGGTGGCGTTCTGGGAACGGATGAGCGGCTGTCCGCGCGCCATGATCAACAAGCTCTGTTTCCGCTCGCAGCAGGCGATTCCGGAGTTCCTCTCGACGCATCCGTCCGATGTCACCCGCATCAACCAGATCGAGGCCTGGATCCCCGACGCCATGAAACACTATCATCCCGCAGGAAAGGCCCCGGCAATCCCGTCCGGTCCGATCCAACCCTACCGGCCGCCGGTGGGGCCCATGCCAGAGGCGCCTCTGCCAACCGGCTAACTTCTTTTATTCGAGGTCAATTGTGCCACGACGGACAGACATCCGCTCCATTCTCTTGATCGGCTCCGGCCCCATCGTGATCGGGCAGGCCTGCGAATTCGACTATTCGGGAACCCAGGCGTGCAAAGCGCTCAAGGAGGAGGGGTACCGCGTCATCCTGATCAACAGCAATCCGGCCACAATCATGACCGATCCGGATTTTGCCGACCGGACCTACATTGAACCGATCACGCTCGACGTGGTGGAAAAGGTCATCGAAAGCGAACGCCCGGACGCGCTGTTGCCGACCATGGGCGGGCAGACGGCCTTGAATACCGCCATCGGGCTGGCCAAACGGGGCGTCCTGGAAAAATACGGAGTACAGCTAATTGGGGCATCGATCGAAGCCATCCATAAGGCCGAGGATCGCGACGCGTTCCGGCAGGCGATGTGGAAAATCGGCCTGCGCGTACCGGATAGCGGCGTGGCCACGTCGCTCCAAGAAGCCGAAGAAGTGGTCCGGCGCGTGCAGTTCCCGGCGATTGTACGGCCATCATTCACCATGGGCGGAACCGGCGGCAACATCGCCTACAACATTGAAGAATTCCGGACACAGGTGGAATGGGGCCTGGCCATGAGCCCGGTCCGCCAGGTGCTCGTCGAACAGTCCGTCATCGGCTGGAAAGAGTTCGAGCTCGAAGTGATGCGCGACCTGAAAGACAACGTGGTCATCATCTGCCCTATCGAGAATCTCGATCCGATGGGCGTCCACACCGGCGACAGCATCACCGTGGCGCCGGCACTCACGCTGACCGATAAGGAATATCAGATGCTGCGCGATGCGGCCGTGCGCATTATTCGCGAAATCGGCGTCGATACAGGCGGAGCCAATATTCAGTTCGGCATGAACCCGGTGAACGGAGACATGGTCGTGATCGAAATGAATCCACGCGTCTCCCGAAGCTCAGCCCTGGCGTCCAAAGCGACGGGATTCCCCATCGCAAAAATTGCCGCCAAGCTGGCCGTCGGGTATACCCTGGATGAAATCACGAACGACATCACCGGCGTGACGAAAGCGTCCTTCGAACCGACCATCGATTACGTCGTCGTGAAAATTCCCCGCTTTGCCTTCCAGAAATTCCCCGGCGCCGATCCCACGCTGACCACCCAGATGAAATCGGTCGGGGAAGTCATGGCGATCGGGCGTACGTTTAAAGAATCGCTGCAGAAGGCGATCCGTTCCATGGAAGTCGATCAGTTCGGCTTCAGTTCGAAGATGGGCCTCGATCTCGGCGTGCCGCCGACGCTCGATCGCGAAGAGGCGGCGGAACAGGTTCGCAAGGCCGTGCGCACACCGCTCCCAGACCGGCTGTGGCGCCTGGCCGACGGCATGCGTCTCGGCATGACGAATCAGGAACTCTTCGCCCTGACCAAAATCGATCCCTGGTTCCTGGATCAGATTCGTGAAATCGTCGAGTTCGAGCCGCGCCTCGTGGCAGAACGCGGCAGGCTCGGCGACCCTGGCCTCCGGCCGGACCTCCTCGTCGAAGCGAAAGAATTGGGCTTCGCCGACGAACGCCTGGCTCAATTGCTGGGAGTTCCGCAAGGTACGGTTCGACGTTGGCGCTTGGCCCTGGGACAAGGCAGCACCCCTCGCAGCGTAACCTACAAGCGCGTCGATACCTGCGCCGCCGAGTTTGAAGCCCATACGCCATACCTCTATTCCACCTATGAGCGCGAGTGCGAGGCGCGCCCGACCGACAGGAAAAAGGTCGTGATTCTGGGCGGCGGACCAAACCGGATCGGGCAGGGGATTGAGTTCGACTATTGCTGCGTGCACGCCGCCATGGCGTTGCGCGAGGAACAGATCGAAACTATCATGGTCAATTGCAATCCGGAAACGGTCAGCACGGACTATGACACCTCCGATCGCCTCTACTTCGAGCCGCTGACGGAGGAAGATGTGTTGAATATCGTGGCGCGCGAACAACCGATGGGCGTGGTGCTCCAATTCGGCGGGCAGACGCCCCTGAAACTCGCGCTCTCCCTGTCACGCGCCGGTGTCACTATTCTGGGCACAAGTCCGGATGCCATCGACCGCGCGGAAGACCGCGCGCGGTTCCGCGACCTCCTCGATACACTCGGTTTGCGTCAGGCGGAAAGCGGGATGGCCCATTCCGTCGATGAAGCCTTGAAGATCGCCGCCGACATTACCTATCCCGTGATGGTGCGGCCGTCGTATGTCCTTGGTGGACGGTCGATGCAGATCGTCTACGACGAGGCGGGACTGCTCCACTATATGAATACGGCGGTCAAGGCGTCGGAGAAACACCCCGTGCTGATCGATAAGTATTTGCGCGATGCCATCGAAATCGATGCCGACGCGATTTCCGACGGCACGACTGTGGTCGTGGCGGGCATCATGGAACACATCGAGGAAGCCGGTGTGCACTCGGGGGACTCGGCCTGTTCCCTTCCGCCCTATACGCTCGACTCCGCGACGATCGAAGAAATCCGCCGTCAGATGACCGCGCTGGCATTGGAACTCGGCGTGATCGGACTGATGAACGCGCAGTTCGCCGTGAAGGATCAGACCATCTATGTGCTGGAGGTCAATCCGCGCGGATCGCGCACAGTGCCGTTCGTCAGCAAGGCCATCGGCGTCCCGCTGGCCAAACTGGCCATGAAGGTCATGGTCGGCAAATCGTTGAAGCAATTGAATTTCATGACGGCCCCCACACCGACGCATCTTTCCGTCAAGGAAGCCGTGTTCCCATTTACGAAATTCGCCGGCGTCGACGTCCTGCTCGGCCCGGAAATGAAGTCCACCGGGGAAGTGATGGGCATCGACAGCGATTTCGGCTGGGCATTCGTCAAATCCCAAGCCGGCGCCGGCGCCATCCTGCCCACCTCCGGCACCGCATTTCTCAGCGTGAAAAGCGAGGACCGCGCCGGGGCCTGCGACGTCGCCCAACGGTTGGTCGCGCTCGGATTCCGGATCACCGCCACCTCCGGAACGGCTGCGTATCTGACCGAGCAGGGGATGCAGGTGGATGTAGTCAACAAGGTGCAGGAAGGGCGGCCGCACATTGTGGACCATATCAAGAATGGCGATGTAGCCCTGGTCGTCAATACCGTGCGGACGGCATCCGCGCAGACCGACTCCTTATCCATTCGACGCGAGGCCTTGCACAAAGGCGTGCCGTACTACACCACGATGCGGGGAGCCCTGGCCGCCGTCATGGGGATCGAAGCGCTGCTGAAAAAGGGGCTTGCCATTCGAGCATTGCAGGAGTATCACCGGGTGAATTGAGCGAAGGTCCTGACAGAGGGACAATTGACAACAGGTTCCAGGAAGGACATACATATCGAAGACTTTCCTGAACGCGAGGTAACCGGTGTGACGACCGAAAGGCGCGACCGGAAGCCGGTTTCAATGGTCATCGGGGGGAAGATATGCCGACACCGATCACGAAAAAGGGATACGAAGCGCTGAAAGCCGAATTGGACCGACTCCATAAAGTGGAACGTCCGCGCGTCATCGAGGCGATTGCAGAAGCGCGCGCACATGGCGATCTGAGCGAAAATGCCGAATACGATGCCGCGAAAGAGCGGCAGGGGTTTATCGAGGCGCGCCTGGCGGAGTTGAAGGGGAAACTGGCCGACTGCCGGATCATCGACATTGCCGGCCGCACCAGCGACACCGTGGTGTTCGGCGCCACCGTCGTGTTGATCGAACAGGAAGCCCAGGCCAAGAAGCAATATACCCTGGTCGGGCAGGATGAAGCGGACCTCAAGTTTTCCCGCATTTCCGTTCAATCCCCGGTTGGCCGGGCACTCATCGGTAAGCGGGTCGGGGACCTGGTAGAGGTGACGACTCCCGTCAAGGTGGTGGAATACGAAGTGATGGAAATCCGTTTCGAGGAATTGTAGACGTCATGGTGTCGCCCGCACCTTTTTCGCGCTCCTTCCGCGCCAGATTTCGTTCGCATGCCGGGGCCGGGTTGATGTCATGCCGGTAACCATTCCCCTGATCACACTGTTGACGGATTTCGGCGACCGCGATTATTTCGTGGCCAGTGTGAAGGGCGTGATCCTCAACATCAATCCTCAGGCGCAGATCGTGGATCTCTCTCATCACGTCACGCCGCACGATGTGGCGGATGCCGCGTATCTGCTCAAATCCTGCTATCGCTATTTTCCGGATGGCACCATCCATGTCGCGGTCGTGGATCCCGGCGTGGGCACCGCCAGGCGGCCGCTGCTGGTATCGTCCTCGCGCTACGTGTTTGTCGGACCGGACAACGGCCTGTTCACCCACATCTATCAGGAAGAAACGGGCGTCGAAGTACGACACCTCGAAAACCGGCAGTACCGGCTGGACTCGGAAGGCGCCACATTTGACGGGCGCGATCTCTTCGCCCCCGCCGCCGCCTGGTTGACCAAAGGCCAACCGATCGGTTCGTTCGGCCGACTCGTCCCCAATTACGAACGTCTGCCGATTTCCGAACCGGCCTGGGACAAACATGCCATGGCGGGAGAGATCGTCTATATCGATCGGTTCGGCAATCTGATTTCAAATCTCACCGCCTACCACATCCGGGAAGTCCGCGGTGTCACCAAACGCTCCGACCCATACATTCGCATCGGCGGCCTGACGATCGACCGTCTGGTGCATACCTACGGGGAAGGTTCAACCGATGCCCCCCACGCTCTAATCAACAGCAACGGATACGTTGAGGTGTTCCTCAAGGAAGGTCGTGCGGCCGACCGGTTACATGTGGCCAGAGGCGCGCGAATCGAGCTCAGCTGACCCACGGCATCTTCAATCCCAGTCAGGCTCCTTCTGCGACCCATTCCGATCTCCTGGAATTGACAGTCGAAAGTGGCCGGTGTTTTAATAAGATTGTGCGCTCGCAGGCCGGTATGCATGACGTGGCCACCACGGAATAGGCTGATTTTCCGTGCATATTTGGTCCAGCATATGCCAATCGCCCCATTCCCGATGGTCCTGCGTCCCGCCCTTACCGTCCCTGCAAAATGGTATGAGCTGTCATGAGGGATTTATGCCGGCAGGACAGCATCGAGCGGACCCGGCACCACGAGCCAGGACTGTGGTCGAACGACAGATCGACCGATATGACAGAAGAGGAAACCGGGTTTCATGAAACGATCTCTGCGACATGTGTCTGTCATTCTCCTCGGCCTGACCCTGGTGGCCTGCACAAGGCCGGATCCCCCGGCGCCGGCCGCCAAACAGGTTCCGCCCTCAGTCGTCGCCGGCCGCCAACCGGATATCCAGACGATGCGCATCGATGCATCGACGTCGCAGCCAGGCTTGACCCTGTCGGCCAGAGTGACGTATGCGGAGGACGGATTCTCGAAAATTTCCTCACCCCTTCAAGGTCCGGTGCTCGACGTGCGGGTCAAACTCGGCCAGGCGGTCAAGGCCGGGGACATCCTGATGGTCATCGACGCCGCTGATATCGCTCGCGCCTACGCAGCCTATGTCGAGGAAATTTCGGAGTTGGGGCTGGCTGAACGGAACTATGAACTGACCAAGGATCTGTACGACGCTCAAGCCATGGCTCTGAAGGATCTCGAACATGCGGAAAACGACCTGAATCGCGAGCGAGCCGAATTCAAGCAGGCGAAGGAACGACTCCTCTCCCTGCGGGTGCCGTCCGCCGAACTCAGCAAGCCGCTGGCGCAACAGCAGATTACGTCGCGTTTCGAGCTCCGGAGCCCATTGACGGGCACCGTCGTGGAACGCAATGTGACACCGGGGCAAATCGTCGGGACCGCTTCGGACCAGCCGCTGTTCACCGTAGCCAATCTGGATCGGCTCCAGGTGGTGGCGGATGTGTATGAGCACGACCTCTCTGGCATCCAGGTCGGCGCGGTCGCGGCCATGACGGTCGAAGCCTATCCGGCCGTTGAATTTCCGGCAAAGATTGCCGTCATCGGCGATGTCGTTGATCCGGCGACCAGGACGATCAAAATTCGCGCCACCGTCTCAAATCAGGATCGCCGGTTGAAGCCGGAAATGTTTGCCCGACTCACGGTGGCAGGCCACACCATGCGCCCGAAGATTGTGATTCCCAAACAGGCGGTGTTGGAACGATCCGGGAGGCAATGGATTGTAGTGGAACTCGAACCAGGCCGATTTGAGGAACGCCCCGTGACCATCGACAGCGTGACGGACAATCAGGTGACGATTCGGGAGGGAGTCACGACGGGAGAACGCATCGTCCTCAGCCCAGCATCTCTCAACCACCTCGCTGCCAGCGACACCTCAGCCGGTGGGGCCTAGGACGAACAAGAGGCTGACGAGGAAGCCCTGCCTCTCCTATAACGCCGCGACGAGAATCCGCACCAAGCCCGACAAATCTTCGGTATCCACTCCCGCCACTGCCCGATTTGTCGTGTTGGTATACGAAGCTTCCAGTGAAAGGGTGGTCGGGTGTCCGTAAATCGGATTGAGATGGAACGCAAACATCCCCCGGCCCACAATACTCTCCGTTTCAATCAACCCGTCGCTCGACTTCGTGCTGGTGTATCCGCCTATCGCGCTCACCAGTAATCGCTGGCTTTGTTTGTACAGCAGGGACACGGACGCCATCGGCGTCTGAATCTTCGCGCCGGACCAGCTCTGCGTTTCCGAACGGTAGCTGAGCGTCGGAGCAAGGGTCAGGGTATTGAGCGGACGATAGGCCGCGACTAGGGTCTGGGCGAAGGCGGTGGATTGGGCGCCCCCCCGCATTTCATCATTCGTCAGGATATAACTCGATGAGAGCCTGGCATTCCAGGTCAGGCCCGTATAGGTCAAAGCCGCTTCCATGCTGTTACTCTGACTACGCTGAGGGGTCATTCCTGCAGGAATGAAACTGCTCGCCAGGGCGCTCCGAGCATAGGTCAGGCTGAGCTCAGGCCAAGCCGGCTTCGCCAACGCGATGCCGATACGGTTGACGTTCTGTTGAATGCGCGGCCGGTTCGGCTCCAGATCCACATTGTTCCAGGTCTGGCCAGAGGAACTGCGCAGCTTGGCAATTCCCAGCCCCCATTCAGCCCACATTTCCCGAACGGTCTGATCCGGCGAGTTGAAGAAGGCTTTGCCCGCCGATCGATAATTGATGCCGTATCGTACCGTACCGTTGGTGCCGGTCAGCGCCATGCGGACCATGCGTTTGGCGCCATCATCGCGTTGATCGATGCGTGAGGTGAGGCCGGCATCATTCGTCGCGTTGTTCGCCACTTCTCCTTCTGCCGTCAGCTGCCCCTTGATCCAGGTGGAACTGGCGCCAACGCCCTTTGTTTGAGGCCGTTCGGAATCAGGAACCAGATCCTTCAACCGGGTGGACGTCGACGGCGGCGCAAACGACGTCGCCTGAAAAGACGTATGCAAGACCGGAGAGGCGATCGAAAAAGGAATGGCGGCGCTACCCGATTCGCGCGCGGTGTCGCTGAATTGGATGCGTTGCAGCAGCAGGTCCGACTCGTGTGGGTCTGCAGCGAGCACCGTCAACGGGAGGGTCAGAACCAGGAGCAGCGCCCAGACCATCCGACCGGATATCATGACAGGCGGCTCGCCGGAGCTATCGCGTAACACAGCATGAAATCAAGTCTAGCACTCGAATTTCAGCTTCCGGCGCGATCTTGGCCCTGCACAAAAAACGTCGGCGCACTGTTCCAGCGTGAACACGTGCAGGACGCGGCCCATGAACGGAAATCAGCGGTAAGGACAAGCAGTTCTACGTGGAGGTGGGAAAACTCTCGGTCGTCTCGCGAATCGCCCTGTGCAAAATTGCCACCATCTTGGTGAGCTCACGAGGCGAGATGGAAAGGGGAGGGACGAGCGTCATGACGTTGCCGAGCGGCCGCAGCAACAATCCGCGGAGCCGGCACGCCTGCGCCACACGATGCCCGATGCGATCTTCGAGCGGATAGGGAGTTTTCGTCTCACGATCTTGCACCAATTCAATACCGACCATGAACCCGCATTGGCGAATGTCGCCCACATGCATCACATCGGCTATGGGCTTTAGGAGCCGGGCCAGCAGGCGAGACTTCTTCCGCACCTGCGCGAGGGTCTGTTCGCGCCGGAAGATGTCGAGATTGGCCAGGGCGACTGCGCAGCCTAAGGGATTTCCGGTGTAGCTATGGCCGTGAAAGAACGTCTTCCATTCCTCATACCGTCCCAGGAAGGCGCGATAGATGTCTTCCGTCGCCAGTGTCGCGGCGAGCGGCATATACCCGCCGGTCAACCCCTTGCTAATCGCCATCAGATCCGGAGTCACCCCCTCGTGCTGACAGGCGAACATCTTCCCGGTCCGTCCGAATCCGGTCGCCACTTCGTCGACGATGAGCAGTACGTTGTAGGCAGTGCAGATCTCGCGTATACGTGCTAGGTACCCTGGCGGGGCCACCATCATCCCGGCTGCCGCCTGTACCAACGGTTCAAGGATCACCCCGGCCAATTCGCGATGCCGGGTCTTCAGGAGAGTCTCGAGCGGATCGATGCAGGCCATGCCACAAGCCGGGTAGGTCAGGCCGAGCGGGCAACGGTAACAGTAGGGCGGCTCGACCTGATGCGTGGGAAAGAGGAGTGGCTTGAACCGCCCGTGGAAGAGTTCAATGTTGCCCACACTCACGGCGCCCACCGTGTCGCCGTGATAGGCCATCTTCAAATGGGCAAAGGACTGCTTCGGTCCCGCCGTTGGCTGGATTTGTTGCCAATATTGCACCGCCATCTTGAGCGCCACTTCGACCGCCGTCGAGCCGTTGTCGGAATAAAACACGCGGCGAAGGCCCTTCGGCGCAATCCGGATCAGTTCCCTCGCCAGGCGAATGGCCGGAGGATTGGAGAGCCCCAGGAATGTCGAGTGTGCGATCCGTCGGAGCTGCGCCGTGAGCGCGCGATCAAGATGCGGATGCCGATGCCCGTGCAGGTTGACCCAGATTGAGGAGGTGCCGTCGAGATACTTCCGACCCTCCGTATCGATAAGATAGGAGCCCTGGCCCTTCTCGATGATCAGCGGAGTTTCGGCTTCCCACTCCTGCATCTGCGTGAAGGGGTGCCAGAGATACGTGTGATCCCAGGCGGCCAGCGGAAGACGGGTGGATGTTCGTGTCATGGGATGACGGGGCGTGATACAACAACTGCGCGGCAGGAGCGCGTCTGATGCATGACTCGCGGCGCCGCGCGCGGATTATACCGGGAGGCGATTTCTTTGACAACGTTGGAGGGGGTCACTATAATGAGCCGATTTTGGGGAACATGAGCCAGGATTTGCAAAGTCTCATCCGAAATTTCTCGATCATCGCCCATATCGATCACGGTAAATCGACCCTCGCCGACCGGCTCCTCGACGCGACTGGCGCAGTCACCGCCCGGGAAGCGAAAGAGCAGATCCTCGATGCGATGGACCTGGAGCGTGAGCGTGGTATCACCATCAAAGCTCACGCCGTGGCCATCCGGTACAAGGCTCTGGACGGGAAGACCTATTTACTGCATTTGATCGATACGCCGGGGCACGTCGATTTCACGTACGAAGTGTCGCGCAGCCTTGCGGCCTGCGAGGGCTCGCTCCTGCTGGTTGACGCCACGCAGGGCGTGCAGGCGCAGACGATCGCCAACGTGAACCTGGCCATGGGCAGCCATCACACCATCATCCCGGTCATCAATAAGATCGACCTCGCCAGCGCCGACGTCGAAGGCACCAAGCAACAGATTTCCGACGTGCTGACATTGGATGCCACCGATGCCATGCTCGTGAGCGCGAAGGAGGGACTCGGCGTTCCGGAGGTGCTCGAAGCCATCGTCAAACGCATTCCCCCTCCGTCCGGCGATCCGGCTCGCCCGCTCAAGGCGCTCATTTTTGATTCCTGGTTCGACAACTACCAGGGAGTGATCGTGTTGACCCGCATCATCGACGGGTCCGTGCGCCCGGGTATGAAGATCAAGGTCATGTCGAACGACCGGTTGTTCGAAGTGACGGAAGTCGGGCAATTCACCCCGAAACGAACAAAGGGCACGCAGCTCCTGACGGGAGAGGTCGGGTATCTCTGCGCCAACATGAAGGAAGTGGCTGACGTCAAGATCGGCGATACGCTGACCGATGCCGCCCGCCCAACCGACCAGCCGTTCCCGGGCTACAAGGAAGTGAAGCCGCTGGTCTTTTGCGGCCTCTACTCGACGGACACCGCCCGCTACGAAGACCTGCGGGATGCCTTGCTGAAATTGCGGCTGAACGACTCGTCCTTCATTTACGAACCGGAAACCTCGCTGGCGCTCGGATTCGGATTCCGTTGCGGGTTCCTCGGCCTGCTCCATATGGAAATCATTCAGGAGCGGCTGGAGCGAGAATATGGGCTGACCCTGATCACGACGGCGCCGACCGTCATCTACCGGATCCTCACCACCAAAGGGGATGTCCTGGAACTAAATAACCCGGCGGAATTGCCCGAGCCGAGTTCAATCGCCTCATTCGAAGAACCATTCATTCTGGCCACACTGATTGCACCGGAACGGTACCTCGGGACGTTGTTGCAACTGTGCCAGGAACGGCGCGGCATTCAGCGGAGCATCCACTATTTGGACCCAACCCGCGTCGTCATCGCGTACGAATTGCCGCTCAATGAAGTGATTCTGGATTTTTACGACAAGCTCAAATCCAAGACCCAGGGCTATGCGTCGCTCGATTACGAACTGCTTGGGTATCGGGAATCCGAACTCGTGCGCCTGGACATTCTACTCAACGGCGAGCCGGTGGATGCGCTCTCGTTCATCACGCATAAAGAACGGGCCTATCAGCGCGGGCGCCAGGTCGCCGAAAAAATGAAAGAGCTCATTCCCAAACAGATGTTCGAAATCGCCATTCAAGCGGCCATCGGGAACAAGATCATTGCCCGCGAGACCATCGGCGCCATTAAGAAAAATGTCACGGCCAAGTGTTACGGCGGCGACATTTCCCGCAAGCGCAAACTGTGGGAGAAGCAGAAGGAAGGCAAAAAACGCATGAAGGCGGTGGGACGCGTGGAAGTGCCGCAAGAAGCATTTCTGGCCATCTTGAAGGTGGGCGAGGAATGAGCGTCGATCCCAATGCTCGTCCCGATGAGGTTCCCGCGACGAACGGCCCGACGACGCCGCCCACGCCCTCCGAACAGACGACCAGCGAACCACGCCTCGTCGTGGCCGACCAACCGGCCCACAAGTCGATTCTGCGCGAGTATGCGGAAGCCATCATCATTGCGATGTTGCTCGCATTCGCGATCCGCGTCTTCGTGGTCCAGGCCTTCAAGATTCCCTCCGGCTCGATGATTCCCACGCTGCTGGTCGGTGACCATATTCTGGTCAGCAAGTTATCCTACGGGCTGCAGTGGCCGACCGACTGCAAAATTCAGCCAGGCTTTCCACCAGTCACCTGCTATTCCTCGCGGACCGTGATCCCGTTCAGTTCGATCCAGCGTGGCGACATCATCGTGTTTCGATTTCCCGAGGATGAAGACAAGGACTTCATCAAACGTGTGATCGGACTGCCGGGCGACACCATACACGTGCGCAACAAGGTGGTACATATCAACGGGACGCCGTTCGAGGATCAGGCCTTTACTCAGCACACCGATCCGCCCGTCCATGACGGGCACATCAGTCCGCGGGACAACTTCGGCCCCGTCACGGTGCCGGAAGACGCGTACTTCGTCATGGGAGACAACCGGGATCACAGTCTCGACAGTCGGTTCTGGGGGTATGTGCGCACGGAGAAGGTGCGCGGCAAAGCCTTTCGCATTTACTGGTCGTGGAGCGGCCAAGGATCGTGGACAGAATGGGTACGATGGGAAAGGTTAGGAAAAGCCATCCAGTAGGGCGATTCGGGCATGCCGGACCGTCGAACGGACACGCGGGCGAGGATGCGTCGGTGGATCAGGCCGCCCTCAGCACGTACATCCAGCGCTTCCCGCAGGCCAGTGTGCTGGTCATCGGGGACTTGATCCTGGATCACTATGTGTGGGGACGGGTCAGCAGGATTTCTCCGGAGGCCCCCGTGCCGGTGGTCCACGTCGAATCGGAATCACTCAAGCTCGGCGGCGCGGCCAACGTCTTCAACAACATTCTGGCGCTGGGCGGTCAGGCGGACATCTGCGGGGTCATCGGGGCGGACGAAAGCGGGCGGCTGCTGTTGAAAGAATTGGGCGGACGGCGTCAAGGGCGCGGCGGGGTGATCATCGATCAGAGCCGGCCAACCACAAGGAAGTCGCGCGTCGTCGCGCATAACCAGCAAATCGTCCGCTACGACGTGGAGCGCCGCAACGAACTCTCCAGCCTCCTGCAGCGTCGTATCCTCCGATACGTCGAATCACGCCTGAAGGAACTCTCCTGCCTGGTGGTCTCCGACTATGCCAAGGGCGTGGTCACCGCGTCACTGATGACGGAGTTGACTCGTTTGGCAGGACAGCGCAAGATCCCCATTGTCGTCGATCCCAAGGTGGAACATTTCAGCTATTACAAGGGCGTGACCGTCGTCACCCCCAACCATCTCGAAGCCACCCAAGCGGCCGGCGTGCAAGGGGAGGACGACAAGACGATCAATAAAGCCGGCATGATCCTTCGCCAGCGACTGGGGTGCCAGACCGTGCTGGTGACCAGAGGCGAGCGGGGGATGAGTGTCTACCAGGGCCATGGCGACCACTGGCATATCCCCACGCGAGCCAGGCAGGTCTATGACGTCACAGGAGCCGGCGACACGGTAGTCGGCACCCTGGCGCTGGCGCTCTCGACCGGAGCCAGCATGCGCGAGGCGGCCGTGCTGGCCAATCAAGCGGCCGGGGTTGTGGTCGGCATGATCGGCACCGCCACGGTCACCGCCGCTCAATTGACGGATGCCTTGGGGCAAAGCTGAGGTGAAACGCTCGGTTACGGTGGTCATTCCAGCCCGGTACGGATCTTCGCGGTTTCCGGGCAAGCCCCTCGTCGAACTGATGGGCAAGCCGATGATCCAACATGTGTATGAGCAGGCGAAGGCCTGCCGCGTGGTGGATGATGTGGTGGTTGCCACGGACGACGACCGTATCAAGAGGGCAGTCGAGGGATTCGGAGGCCAGGTCCTCATGATGACCGAACCCTATCGCACCGGCACCGACCGCGTGGCGGCCGTCGCCGGCACCCGTGGCGGCGATTGTTACGTGGACCTGCAGGGGGATGAAGTTCTACTCCATCCCGATCTGATCACGGACCTGGTCGAACCGTTCCTGGGTAGCGACGCGCCAATGGGCACCCTCAAACGGCGGATCGACTCCGACCAGGACTTGCAGAATCCCGGAGTGGTCAAGGTCACGACCGACCGGGAGGGTAATGCCCTGTATTTTTCTCGAGCACCAATCCCGCTGGTTCGGGACGATCCAAAACGGTCGGCCGTGCCGGGATTACACTTCATTCATCTGGGTCTGTATATCTATACGCGCGAGACCCTCGCGCGCCTGGCGGCGTTACCGACCGGGATCCTGGAAGAGTCGGAAAAACTCGAACAGCTACGCGCACTGGAGAACGGGATCCGGATTCGCGTCTGGGAAACCGCGCAGAGGTCTTTGCGTATCGATAGCCCCGAGGACGTGCCCGTAGCCTTGGCACAACTTCGCGCCCATACGAACGGACCGGGGAGAACTCAACCATGACCACAAGCCGCATTCACAAAAAGGTGTCACGATGAGCAAGTTGATCTTTGTGACCGGGGGGGTCGTCTCGTCGCTCGGAAAAGGACTCGCTTCCGCGTCCATCGGCAATCTTCTGGAAAGCCGCGGGTTGAAGATCACCTTTCTGAAGCTCGATCCGTACATCAACGTCGACCCAGGCACCATGAATCCGTACCAGCATGGCGAAGTCTACGTCACGGAAGACGGGGCCGAGACCGATCTCGATCTGGGGCATTACGAACGCTACACTTCTCTCACGCTGACGCGCGAGAACAACTACACGACCGGCCGCATTTACCATTCCGTGATTTCGAAGGAGCGGCGCGGGGATTATCTCGGCGGAACGGTACAGGTCGTGCCGCATGTCACCGATGAGATCAAGCAGTGCATCATGCGGATCTCACAAGGCATGGACGTCACGATCGTCGAGATCGGCGGCACGGTCGGCGACATCGAAAGCCTGCCGTTTCTGGAAGCCATCCGGCAGATTCCCTACGATGTGGGCCGCGACAACGTCCTCTACGTGCATCTGACGCTGGTGCCGTATATCGGCGCCGCCGGTGAGCTCAAGACCAAACCGACCCAGCATTCCGTCAACAAGCTGCGCGAAATCGGTATTCAGCCGAACATTCTCTTGTGCCGCACTGATCGCTACCTTCCGCCGGAGCTCAAGGCCAAGATTGCCATGTTCTGCAACGTGGAGAAGGATGCGGTGATCACCGCCAAAGACGTCGAGACCATTTACGAAGTTCCCATCGTCTTTCGCAAGGAAGGGCTGGATGAACTCATCGTCCGCCAGCTCAAGTTGGAGACCGGTCCGCCCAACCTGCGCGAGTGGGACGCGATGGTGCAGAAGATCAAGCATCCCAAGCACGAAGTGTCCATCGCGCTGGTTGGTAAATATGCCGGGCTGAAGGAATGTTACAAGAGCCTGGCGGAAGCCCTGGTGCATGGCGGAATCGACCATGAAACCCGGGTCAACGTGACCTGGATCGAGTCCGAAGACGTGGAACGGCAGGGGACCGAGCGTATTCTGCGTGAGGCCGATGGCATCCTCATCCCGGGAGGATTCGGATCGCGAGGCATTGAGGGAAAGATCGTCACAATTCAGTATGCGCGAGAACATCAAATTCCGTTTCTCGGCCTCTGTCTGGGTATGCAATGCGCCACGATCGAGTTTGCGCGCAATGTCGCCGGGCTCACCGGCGCGAACAGTGCGGAGTTCGATGCGCAGTCGCCGCACCCGGTCATCCATCTCATGTCCGATCAGCAATCCGTCAACGACAAGGGCGGCACGATGCGCCTCGGCGCGTATGCCTGCACATTGGGAGAAGGCACCCTGGCGCAAAAAATGTACGGCCTCAGCGAAGTGCGCGAACGGCATCGCCATCGGTATGAATTCAACAACGCCTATCGCGAGCTATTGACGGCGAAAGGACTGATTCTGAGCGGCCTATCGCCTGACGGCCGGTTGGTCGAAATCGTTGAACTGCAGAACCATCCCTGGTTCCTGGCGACGCAGTTTCATCCGGAATACAAGTCACGGCCGCATCATCCGCATCCCTTGTTCAGCGGGTTTGTCGGGGCGGCACTACGCCGCAAATGCGGCCACTAAATGGGATGCTGAAACTGCCTTTCTGCGGCGTTCTCGACCCGACACAATCTTCGACGTAGCTCCGCTACGACTGCGGTTCTGTCTCGTCTGCGGCCTTGCTGAAAGATCAGTTTGAGCATCTCGGGAACAGCGGACACTCAACAGGCTTGAGAAACGCTTGATTCACTACCCTACGGCGAGAACAGCCTAGGTAGCGGGTTGGTAGCAACCTAACGCGCAGGATGCGTAAAATGGCCGTCCAGCAAGGCCGCAGCGAGCGAAACGGCGAATCGTACCCGTGCGGTACGGTGAGCCGCTGAGCGATGCGAGAACGCAGCTGGCGGGCTTTTTCCGCATTCTGCTAGGAGACTATGGCGCACGAAGTGAATTTAGGACAGTTTAAGATCGGGGCGGGGCATCGGCCGTTTTTGATCGCCGGACCGTGCGTGATTGAAAGCGAGCAACTCGCCATGGACACGGCGGGACGCATCGCGGAAATCACCAAGACGCTCGGCATGCCCTACGTATTTAAATCATCCTTCGATAAGGCCAATCGCACCTCCATCTCGTCTTTTCGCGGACCAGGGCTGGAGAAGGGTTTGGCCGTCCTTGCGAAGGTCAAGCACCAGATCGGCGTGCCGATTCTGACCGATGTCCATTCGGAGGAGCAGGCCACAGAGGCCGGCCGCGTGGTGGATATTCTCCAGATTCCCGCGTTTCTTTGTCGTCAGACCGACCTCCTGATTGCTGCGGCCAACACCGGCAAGGTCGTGAACATCAAGAAGGGGCAGTTCCTGTCGCCGCCGGAAATGGGCAACGCCATCAAGAAAGTGGAAGACGCCGGCAACCGCCGGATTATCCTGACGGAACGTGGCTCCTCGTTCGGCTACAACAATCTGGTCGTCGACATGCGCTCGTTTCCGATCATGCGCCGCTTCGGGTATCCAGTGGTCTTCGACGCGACCCATAGCGTGCAACTACCGGGTGGAGGCGGCACAAAATCCAGCGGCCAGCGTGAATTCGTCGAACCCCTCGCTTGCGCGGCGGCGGGAGCCGGCTGCGACGGATTCTTCATGGAGGTGCACCCCGATCCCGATTCCGCCCTGTCCGATGGACCAAACATGGTCCCGCTTCACGCGCTTCACTCACTCCTTGAACGGGTACTACGCATATGCGACGCAGCCGCCACACAGCCGGTCCGGTAACAGGCAAGACCAGACCATCCGCCGTGCATTCCGCCAAAGTCGATGCGAGCGTGCGCGAGGGGATTCGCGTACTCGATATCGAGGCGCGCGCGGTGCTCGATCTCAAGGCCCGTCTGGATGAGCGATTCGCCCGGGCCGTGACGCTGCTCTACGAGTGCCAGGGAAAAGTCGTCATTTCGGGCATGGGCAAATCCGGCCTCATCGGCCAGAAAATCGCGGCGACGCTAGCCAGCACCGGCACGCCCTCCTTCTTTTTACATCCGGCTGAAGGAGTCCATGGCGACCTGGGCATGCTCGCGCGGCGTGATGTGCTCATCGCCATTTCCAACAGCGGGGAGACGCAGGAAGTGCTCCAATTGCTGCCATTCGTCAAGCGGCTGAATGTGCCGGTCGTCGGTATGACGGGGAAGATGACCTCGACACTCGCGAAAAACAGCGATGTCACGCTGGATGTGTCCGTCGATGAAGAAGCCTGCCCGCTGGGCCTGGCCCCGACCGCCAGCACGACCGCCACCCTCGCGATGGGTGATGCCCTGGCCGTAGCCTTGCTGCAACAGCGCGGGTTTAAACACGACGATTTCGCGCAATTTCATCCCGGCGGCAGCCTCGGGCGGCGCCTGCTCGTGAAGGTGCGCGATCTCATGCAGCACGGCGACCATTTGCCGCGCGTGCGCGCCGACGTGTCGGGAGCGGATACGATCCTGGAGATGACCTCGAAGAAACTCGGTCTGACGACGGTGGTCAATGCGAAGGGGGCGCTGTACGGAATTGTGACCGATGGCGACTTACGGCGATTCATTCAAGCCGGGGGGGATTTCAGCCGCATCACGGCCGGTGACCTGGCCAGCCGCCATCCGAAGACCATCGGCCCGGACGAACTGGCCACGACCGCCGTCGCGCTGATGGAGCGTTTCTCCATCACGGCGCTGGTGGTCATCGAACCCCCGAATCGCCTGGCCGGGGTGGTGCACTTGCATGACCTGCTCAAACACGGCATTGTATAGGAGAGTCCTCAAGGATAACAGGCGGAAGAGACCATGGGAGAGAGCTGGAAAGAAGCTGGGCTAGTCCTGATGCGGTCGGCGGGGCGGGAAAGTAACGTCAATCTGCCGAATGTGCTGACGCTTGTCCGGATTCTGTTGATTCCGGTGTTCGTCATGTTGCTCATCGATCCCACGCCGGACCGTGCCTTGAGCGCGGCCATCGTGTTCGTCGTGGCTGCCGTGACGGATCTGCTGGACGGCTACGTGGCCAGGAAAACCGGCCAGATCACGAAGCTTGGACGCCTCCTGGATCCCATTGCCGACAAGCTGCTGGTGTTGTCTGCCTTAATTCTCCTGGTGCAAGTCGATCGCGTCAGCGCGCTGGCGGCCATTCTGATCATCGCGCGGGAAGTGGCCGTGACAGGATTGCGGGCGATCGCCGCGTCCGAAGGACTGATCATGTCAGCCGAAGTCACCGGCAAATACAAAATGGCGTTGCAGGTCATCGCTATCGTCCTTCTGGTGCTTGAGGGCACCGTCGTGGAGACCATCGGCAACCTGCATCTGGCTGGTATCGTCACCCTGTACCTCTCTCTGATCCTTGGCTATGTATCGGGCGCACAATATGTCTGGAGCTTCTGGCGTCAGGTGGGAGCAAAAGGCCTCTAGGTGGACAACCCGGCGGCAGTCACCCGGTAATGGACAGTCTCTGGCTCATCGGTCTCCTCATCCTCTTCGCCTATCTCCTCGGGTCGGTTCCGTTCGGGGTCGTCGTGTCACGACTGTTGGGCGCCGTTGATCCGCGAACCGCCGGTAGCAAGAATGTCGGCTTCACCAACGTCCTGCGGGTGAGCGGAAAAAAAGCGGGTGTCCTGACACTCCTCGGGGACATCGGAAAAGGCTGGCTGGCAGGGTGGGTGGGGACGATGGTCCTGCATGGGGAAACCGCCATTCTGTGGGTTGCCCTGGCTTCGATCATCGGCCATTTGCACTCGGTCTTTCTCGGGTTCAAGGGCGGAAAAGGCGTGGCCACGGCCTTGGGCGCAGCCTTGGGTGTTGCCCCTTGGATCGGACTGACACTGATGGCCCTGTGGATCGGCGCCGTCTTTCTGTGGAAGTATTCATCCGGAGGCGCGCTGTTCGCCTTCGGGATGTTTCCGGTCGTCGCGCTGTTCTTCCATCGGTCATGGACGTTTATCGGATTTGCCTGTGTCGTGAGTCTCTTGATCTGGATGAGACACAAGGACAATTTGATTCGTTTGTGGAGTGGCACGGAATCTCGAATCGGACAGACAAGTTAACATAATATATCTTATCAGACATTAACACGATGCTGTCTTTTGAGCTCTTAGCTCGCATCCGCAAAGAACTCTCACTGACCGGCAGCGCACTCTACGAGACGATTGTCGCGATAGCGGAACGCGTCAACCGCAAAGTCCATGTCTTACGCCTCCATGGCCAGGCCGCGACGATCCTGAGCCAGAGGCACGTTATTCATTGCCACATCGGACAACGCATCGCCGCCTTCGCGGCCAAACCAGTTGCCGGAGCGCATCCGGTGGCGCCGTCCGAATTGGCATCGTTGCAGGACGCGATCCGCTCCGCCTCCGACCGCATCAAGGGACAACAAGCCGCTTTGCAGCTGGTTGAACGTCAGATTCGCGAGCTCAAGGTCGAACTGGCTCATGAAGACCTACTGACCATGCAGCGTGACTTGGGTTTACGCGACGCGGGCATCGAACGCGTGGTGGTCGCCAGAGGCGCCCCGGTGATCGGCCATCCGATCGGCGAATTCGACTTGCCGGCCACAACTCACATCGTCGCGGTTTTTCGCGGACCGTTTCTCCTGCCTCTCTCCCATTCCATGACCCTGCGTCCCGATGACATCGTGATCCTTGTCGGACTTCGCCATGACTTGGCCCACTGGGTCCCGCATTTCCAACACCCGGCCGCATCCAAAACAGCCTGAGCCGTCCTGCCTTTCGCCGTTACGAGAAAATCTGGTATCCTGAGGCGTTGTCAGACTGTATAGGTATGGCCTTCGGAGCTTGCCTCACCATGAAAACACCGAACTCCATCTCGGCACTACTGCTTGTCGGACTTTGCCTTGCTGAATCGTTCGTTGGAATGCCCTTCACCACCGTTGCCGCCGCTGAGATCGCGTCCACTCCGCGAGCCGTGTCTCCCGGATTGCGCCTCCTCGAAGAACTGCAGACCGTCATTACAGACCTGGCAGAACAGGCCAAGCCGTCGGTCGTCAGCATCTTTCCGATCCCCGCCACCGGACGGTCGCGAGACGGGTCAGGAGAGCGCGTTCCCAGTTCGACCGGCTCCGGGTCCGGCGTCATCGTCGATGCCATGGGTCATATCATTACGAACAATCATGTGGTGGGCGAGGCCGCGGAGGTGGAGGTCCGCCTCTCAGATAAAACCAAATTATTTGCGCAGGTGATCGGCAAGGATCCCGATACCGATCTGGCGGTGCTGAAAGTCACGACCGACCATCCCCTCCCCGCGGCCCATTTCGGTGACTCGTCCGGCGTGAAAGTCGGCCAATGGGTGCTGGCCGTCGGGAATCCGTTCGGCCTAGACCGCACCGTGACGCTGGGCGTGGTCAGCGGCATCGGACGGGAAAATATCAATCTCTCCCGCTACGAAAATTTTATTCAGACTGATGCTTCGATCAACCCCGGCAACTCCGGCGGCCCGCTCTTCGATCTCAGAGGGGACATCATCGGCATCAATACCGCGATCATCAATTTTGCACAGGGTATCGGGTTCGCCATCCCGTCCAACATGGCCAAGCAGGTGATGACCCAGTTGATCGCCAAAGGCAAAGTCGTGCGAGCCTGGTTGGGCGTCGGGTTACAACCGCTGACGCCGGATCTGGCCAGTAAGTTCGGCGTGGAGGAGAACGAGGGCGTGCTGGTCAATGAAGTGTTCGAGCGGGATCCGGCGGCACTGGCCGGCATCAAGCCCGGCGATGTGATTACGAAGGTTGATGGCGCGCTCGTAGACACGCCGAATAAACTGTCTCGCCTGGTGGCCGCCTTGGACCCCGGTTCCACCACCCGCGTCGAAGTGGTGCGCGACGGGAAACGCATCAATCTCCAGGTGGCGCTGAGCGAGCGCCGGGATACGGTTGTTATGGCCTCGCTGCCCCAAAGCCGTACCGACTTGAAGTTGGGCATCGATGTGCAGGACTTAACGGCTGGTCTGGCCGAAAAGTTTCGACTGAATGAAAGCCGTGGCGTGCTGATCTCGAAAGTGGACGCAGGAAGTCTTGCCCAGGCCGAAGGGTTGCGGGAAGGCGATTTGATCAAAGAGGTCAACCGCGTCGACACCGGCACGGTCGGAGAATTTACCATCGCTGTCGCCAAGGTCAAACGCGGCGACACCATTCTCTTGCGCGTCTTACGCGAAGGACGGGCCTTTTACGTTGTGCTGAAACCAGCCGATCACTAGCCGCTCCGCGGAGTCGCAGCGGGGCATCGCGGAAGGCCGCTCGTCAATGGGCAACCACCCCATGACGCTCCGCTTTGCGCTCTTCGACGATGCGCGTAGCCAGCTCTCGGGGGACCTCTTCGTAGTGGGCAAATTCCATCACATAACTGCCTTGTCCTCCAGTCATCGAGTTTAACGAAGTGGCATAACTGACCAACTCTGCCTGGGGCACGAGCGCCTTCACGGTTTCCATATGGCCGCTGGCCTCCACCAGGACGATCCGTCCGCGCCTCGCGTTGAGATCGCCGAGTACCGTGCCGACGCCTTCAGCCGGAACCTCAACCTCCACGCTCATGAGCGGCTCCAGCAGAACCGGGTGTGCCGCTTCCATCGCCTTTTTGACGCCCATCGATCCGGCGATCTTAAAGGCCATTTCGGATGAATCGACCACATGGTATGAACCATCGTACACGGTCACCCGCACGTCAACGGCGGGATATCCTGCCAACGGGCCTTCATGGAGTGCCTCTACGACCCCCTTTTCGACGGCCGGCACGAAATTGCGCGGAATGGCGCCACCGACAATTTTATTCTGGAACTCAAATCCCTGGCCGCGGGGGAGCGGTCCGACTTCCACCCAGCAATCCCCATATTGCCCGTGTCCGCCGGTCTGTTTTTTATACTTCCCCTGCGCCTGCGCCACACTGCGAATCGTTTCGCGGTAGGGAATTTTCGGCGCATGCAGCGTCACTGCCGCGCCGTACTTACGGTGTAGTTTTTCCAGGGCGACGTCGATATGCAGTTGACCCATTCCGCTCAGCACCATTTCCTTGGTCTCCATGTGGCGATTGAATTCAAGGCTCGGATCTTCCTCGATCAACTTGTGCAACCCCACACTGACCTTTTCGATTTCAGAGTTGGACTTCGGCTCGATGGCGAAGGACATTACCGGTCGCCCGAGGTGAATCCCCGGCAATAGGATCGGTGCCTGCTCATCACACAGCGTATCGCCGGTCAGGCTGTCTTTCAGCTTCCCGATCGCCACGATATCGCCGGCCACCGCGCGAGACACAGGGGTGTACTTTTTCCCGAATATCGAAAACAGATGACCACCGCGTTCCCGTACCTGCCTAGTCGCATTGTACAGGCTGCTATCCGCCTGCAAGGTGCCTGAATAGAGCCGTACGTAGGACAGGCGCCCGACGAATGGATCAATGATGGTCTTGAACACCAGTCCCGAGAAGGGCGCCGTCGCCAGCGGCTCCCTCGCGACGGGCTGGGAGCCCTCAGTGAGACCGATCCCCTGCACCGGCGCGATGTGCGCCCGATCGACCGGTGACGGCATGAGCTGGAGCAGGCCCTGTAACAGTGTCTGCACGCCCAGGTTGCGCAGCGCCGATCCTCCAACCACCGGCACCAGGGCTCCTCGTTGGACACCGGCCCGTAATCCCTCCCGCAAGGCTGCTTCCGTCAATGTCCCGTCGGTGAGGTACCGTTCAAGCAAGACTTCGTCGCGTTCGGCCACCATTTCGATCAGGCGGCGCCGGGCCTGATCGATGCGGTCGCGCCACTCGGACGGAACCGGAGACGGATCTGCCTGCGGACGGTCCTGCCGTGCTGTCAGGACGCAGTCCTGAAGGAGATCCACAATGTCCCTCAACTCCGCGCCTTCTCCATTCGTGAGGATTAAGGGGACCGCTGGCATTTCCAGTTCTTTCGTCACCTGTTCGAGCATCGTCGCAAATATCGTCCCCTCCTTATCCAGATCATTTACGAAGACCATGCATGGAAGGCCGGCCGCCCGGATGAGCGACCAGAGGCGCTGCAGTTCGCTACGGACGCCTGTTGCCGCGTTCACCACCAGCACCACACCATCAGCGACGCGCAATGCCGACCGCACCTCGGCAATGAAACTGGGCGATCCCGGGGTATCGAGGAGATTGAGCACGGTGTCGTGGCACAGGCAGCGAACCACGCCGGTATGGACGGATGTTCGGTGCTGGATTTCTTCCGGTTCAAAATCGGAGACGGTAGTTCCGGCCTGGATAGAACCGGGAGAGGAAAGACTGCCTGCGCAGCAGGCTAACGCTTCGACTAATGAGGTTTTACCCGATCCCGCATTCGATACCACAGCCACATTCCTGATGGATTCGGCGAGGGGAACATTCATCATGACCTCCTCCGGTAGTCGGCGGCCGCTGGGGGCCTGGTTAGAGAAAGACTTGCGAGCGACACCTTCCTTTCTCGATCTGTGCCGTCTCCTCCTGCGGTGACAGGCGATGCGCGCACTGGGTCCAGCCGGTCATGTTTTCGGCGCCTCTGCGCCGAGCCATCCCTGGTCGGCGAAACTCACATACCGACCGTCGCCCACAATGAGGTGATCCAGCACCTGAATTCCCAGAAGCGCTCCCGCTGACACGAGCCTGGCCGTCAGCACACGATCTTCCTGGCTTGGCGTGGGGTCTCCGCTGGGATGGTTGTGAAGAAAAATCACTCCGGCGGCCGAGGCGCGCATGGCGGGGATAAACACTTCCCGCGGATGCACGATACTCAGCGTCAGGCTGCCTTCCGAAATCGTCACGTCGCGAATGACCTGATTCTTGGCATCCAGCAAGACCACAGCGAAAATCTCATGACGCAGATCCCGCAAGCCTGCGTGGTAATGCTTAAACAAATCCGCGCTCGAATTGATGCGCGTCCCGGTCGTCAATGGCGCAGAGACGGCCCGTTTGCCGACCTCCACCGCCGCCTTCAATTGCGCAGCTTTGGCCGGTCCTACCCCGGGAATGGCGCAGAGCTCTTCGGTGCTGCAATGCAAGAGCCCGAAAATACCCCCGACACGGCCGAGCACCTCCATGCCGACCTTGACGGCCGATGCGTCCTGCCGGCCCACGCGTAAAAGAATCGCCAGCAATTGCGCATCGGACAGGCTTTCTGCCCCCTCGCTGAGCAATCGTTCACGCGGCCGCTCAGTTTCCGGCCAATCCCCGATTCCACCCCCTGCTTTTTTGAAGGTCATGGCAGCTTTCTACGACAAAAAAATGTCAGCCTGCACTTTTTTGTGCCGGAGACTTGACGCCTGGCGCGTGTCATGTATGGCACTTTCCTCGTGTAACCTATTGAAATATAAACACTTGACATTTTGGTGCAGCTCTTGCTTGAGAGCAGACACAGCTGTAAACGTCAATACCCAGGAGGAAACAATGGAATGTCCGAAATGCAAAGGCATGATGATGTTGGAACGGTTCTCAGACTTCTTCCTCATTTTTTACGCCTGGAAATGCATCAACTGCGGAGCCATCATCGATAGAACCATTTCGGCCAATCGTAGAAAGAGCCTCGCGGCTCGCGACGCTCAGCCGGTGGCGACCCGCTAAACGCGGATCCCTCGCTCTGTTCTCCGTGTGATGTGGTGGTGTGACGGCCCGGGATGTGGCCACCTCCTCAGCCCGCTTGAACCGAGTCTTGGTGTCGCCCGATTATAGCGAGCCTCCTGTCACGCGTCAAAGCGCACGAACGCCTCCTCGACGTCTACAGCGCTCCCCGCCCCGCGGCGGGGAGAAGACCTTTCCGGCTTCCCGCCCCTCTCATCGCGTCCCATCACCTTGACCCCTTCAAAAACGCTGTGTTACATTCTCTCACTGCTTAGCCAGTGACGAATGGCTCTCACCTGAATACGATCATGCGTGTCATCGCTGGGCTTCATCGGGGCCGACGGTTGCTGGGTCCCAGGGGACAGGCTATCCGCCCGACCTCCGATCGAGTCAAAGAAGCGCTCTTTTCCATCCTTGGCGAACGCATCATGGGGGCGCGCGTGCTCGACCTCTATGCGGGGACCGGTTCGATCGGCATTGAGGCCTTGAGCCGCGGGGCGACGCATGTGACCTTTGTGGAAGCCAATCGCGACGCGTTACGCCTGGTCCAGTCCAACCTCCGGCAATGCGGGTTGGAACAGTCCTCCAACATCTGCGCCTGTCAGGTGAGTCAGTTTTTTCGCCGCGGCACCCAATGGTCAGGCCCCTACGACATTGTCTTCTGCGATCCACCCTATCAACTCACGCCTGAATTGATTGCCCTGGCAACAGAATGGCAATGGCACGCGGGCTGGCTGTCGGATGACGCCGTGGTCATCCTGGAACATGGACGGAAAGCGGACATTCCCTCCGTTCTGGGTCCGCTCTCGCAGGTGAAGCGCTACGACTACGGCGACACCGCACTGACCCGATTTCACGTCGCGCCGAAAGAAGTCCAACCGGCATGAAAACCGCCGTCTACCCCGGCACATTCGATCCGATCACGCATGGTCACAGTGATATCATCCGGCGCGGATTTCGGATGTTTTCGCGTGTCATCGTGGCCATCGCCCCCAATCCGGGCAAACATCCGCTGTTCAGCACGACAGAACGATTGGACATGGTGCGCCTCGTCACCAAGGATCTGCCAAACCTGGAGGTCACGACCTTCGAGGGACTGTTGGTGGATTTTGTGCGCGCCAGCGGCGCTCATGCTATTCTGCGGGGACTGCGCGCGATTTCTGATTTCGAACACGAATTTCAAATGGCACTGGTCAATCGAAAACTGGCGGAAACCGTCGAGACGGTGTTTCTCATGCCCAGTGAAGAATATTCCTATCTCTCTTCCACCATCATCAAGGATGTCGCCAGCCACGGCGGGTCGCTTCAAGACTTTCTGCACCCGGAAGTGGCGCGGAGGCTCCAAGAACGAATTCGGAGTTTCAAAGGATGAAACTGGCAGCCCGTGTCGGACGTATTGTGCCCTCTCCTACCCTGAGTATCACCGCCACCGCGAAAGCCATGGCGGCACAAGGCATCGATGTGATCGATTTTGCCTCCGGAGAACCGGACTTCGATACGCCGGAACCGGTGAAAGCCGCGGCCGAAGCCGCCATCCGCGCGGGCTTTACGAAGTATACGCCGTCGTCAGGTATCGACGAACTGCGTACCGCGATTGTCGAGAAGTTAAAAGACGAACAGGGACTTCAGTATGACAAGTCCCAGATTTTGGTGTCTTGCGGCGCTAAACATTCCCTCTACAACGTCGCGGAAGCGCTGTTGGAGGCGGGCGATGAACTGATTATCCCGGTCCCCTTCTGGGTGTCCTACCAAGATCAAACCCTGCTGAACGATGCCACGCCGGTGCTGCTTCAGACGCAGGAGCGGGATGGGTACACGATTTCGCAAGAGGCCCTGGAAGCCGTCATCACCCCGCGCACCAAAGCGATTATCGTCAACAGCCCGTGTAATCCTACCGGCGCCACGTACGACCGGGACACTCTGGAACGCATCGCTGCCGTCGCCTTGCGCCATGACCTCGTCATCATTTCAGACGAGATTTACGAGAAGGTGTTGTACGACGGTGTGCAGCACATCAGCATCGCCAGCCTGAGCCCCGAAGTTGCAGCACGCACGGTGGTGATTAACGGTGTCTCCAAGGCCTATGCCATGACCGGCTGGCGCATCGGCTATGCCGCTGGACCGAAGTCGTTATTGACGGCCATGGCCAATATCCAAAGTCAAAGCACCTCGAACCCCTGCTCCATTTCGCAAAAGGCTGCGGTGGCGGCGCTCCGTCTCGGGAACCCTTTCACGACCGTGATGGTGGCGGAATTCGATCGGCGGCGACGCCTCATGGTCGAGCGCCTCAACAAAATACCCGGCGTCACCTGTCGCATGCCAACCGGGGCATTCTATGCATTTCCGAATGTGAGCGGTCTGCTGGCCAAGAGCTGGAAGGATCAACCTATCGGCTCGGCGGCGAATCTGGCGACCTATTTACTGAATGAGGCGCAAGTGGCGTTGGTACCGGGCGAACCGTTTGGAAGCGATGTCCATATCCGGCTGTCGTATGCGACCTCTATGGAAGCCATCGAACGCGGATTGACGCGCATCGAAGCAGCCCTCCGCCGGCTGTCTTGATCACGCAAATCTCGGCACCGCAGCCACTTGACTGTGCATCACATGAGGTTATCAGGGAAAGGTTCCGTAGAGACCGCATCGAGCCATAGAACACCGAGCAACGCTGTACGACCAGAGGAGGAAGACCCGTGCCCATCTATGAGTATCAATGTGCCAGCTGCGCTCACCGGTTCGAGGTGAAGCAAAGCATCAAGGATGACCCCATCAAGGAATGTGTGCGGTGCGGGAAGGAAGTCACGAAACTGATTTCGCCCCCGGCAATTATGTTCAAGGGCAGTGGATGGTATATTACCGACTATTCGGACAAAATGAAGCCGGGAGGAAGCGATACGTCCGACAAGCCGGCGGCAACCGGCACGGAGAAAGCGGCCGCTCCAGCTTCGTCGGAAGGAGCAAGCTCCAGTCCTGCCGCGACCTCGACCCCTGCCGCGCCCACGCCTTCGGCCACAGCCAGTTCACCCTCATCACCCAGCACGAGCACATCCGGCGCCGGCGCATCCGGTTCTCAATCTTCCGCTTCATCCGCTAGTAAACCCTGACCGGGAACCCCGTTCCATCAGACAGGAGACCCACAACCGCCGGAGTCTTCGGACGGAGGCATGCGAAACGAGCCTGCCGGTATCGACCACTGCCTGCCGCAGGCTTATCGAACCTGGGCGGGTTTCGATTTCTTGATGGTCGAGGATTTCGCCGAGGATTTCGAGGTCGCCTTGGAGGTCGATTTGACCGGCTTCTTCGCGCTGGGTTTCGCGTTCGGCTTGACGACAGGAGGCTTTGCTTTCACGGCTCGTTCCCTGGCCGCAGTGATCGTACGCTCCAAATTCGCAATCATCGCCGACTTTTCTTTATTCACTCGTGTCAAATCCTCCACGCGAATTTGCAGTTCTTCCTTAGCTTTATTCGCTGCGTTGAGCTGATTCTGCAAGAGCGCCTTATCCGCCGCAGCTTGTTGGGCTTCGGAATGCAGTTGTTCGATTTGAGCCTGGAGAGCCGGCGGCCAAAAATCACACCCAGCCAGCACCATCAGACTGCTGAACCCGAGCATCGACAATCCCATCACCGCGCGGCGTGAACGAATGAGCATAAGTGGTCCTCCCGTGTGGGTGAATTATACCCACAACGAATTGCCAAATCATGATGAAAGTGTGTACCCCAGTGGCTCCAGGGCTGCGCGGATCCGGTCCGTCGACAGCACCCCCGCTCGCAGCACGCGCGGCTGGTCGCGCGCATCGACGATCGTCGACGCGGTGCCGCCCGGCGTGCGCCCGCCATCAAGAATCAGATCAAGGAGCGGCCCGAGCGTCTGCTGCACCGAGTCTGCATCGGCGAGAGCGGGTTCGGATGACCGGTTGGCACTGGTCCCGGTCAGAGGACCAGTCTGCATCAACAAGCGTTGCAGGATCGCCAGCGGCGACCATCGAACCCCAATCGTGCCGGTTCCCGCCGTCAGCAACGGGGACAAGCCGGTTGCGGCGGGCAACACGATGGTCAAGGGCCCCGGCCAAAACCGATCCATCAGCGCGGCCGCGGCCGGAGGAACCGATTCCACCAATGAAGACAATTGATCGCGCCCGCCGATGAGCACAAGAATGGGCTTGTCGTCGGGCCGGCCTTTGACGTCAATCAGTCGGCGCAACGCCCTTTCGTTGGTGGGTCGAACGGCTAAGCCATAATAGGTTTCGGTCGGCAGGGCGAGGAGCCCCTGCGCGGCCAACACACGGCGCACTTCCGGCAGGATGGTGTCGAAGGTTTTGTCGATGAAGGGAAGAACCAGAGCCATGTCACGGCCTGTCGCAATCGGGTTAAGACTGGCGCGGAAGGGCTCGGTGGGCGATGTCGGTGCGATAGTGGCGCCCCTGGAAGGTGATCGTCGGCACAGCCTGATAGACCTGCGCCCGCGCTTGAAGCAAGGACGGGGCCCAGGCCGCTACGGCCAACACGCGACCGCCCGCCGTCACGACCTGCCCGGCCTCCCGCTTGGTGCCGGCGTGAAATACTGCAATGGCTGACGTGCCGGACGGCGCAGGCAACCCCTGAATCGGAAACCCGGTTTGATAAGACCCGGGATATCCGGGCGAGGTCATGACCACACAGACGGCAGTGTCCTGCCGCCATTCAACCGGAAGCTGATCGAGGCGATGTTCAACGACGGCCTCCATCACGTCCACCAGGTCGGTCTTCAGCAATGGCAGCACCACTTCCGTTTCCGGATCCCCCATCCGCGCATTGAATTCCAACACGTAGGGCGTCCCGTTTACGATCATCAGGCCGGCGTACAGTACCCCTTGAAACGGGCACCCGAGACGGGCCATCGCATCAACCGTCGGTTGCAGCACCTCTCGCATGACCTGATCGCGAATCGCCGCCGTCGCAATGGGAGCCGGAGCATAGGCGCCCATGCCGCCGGTATTGGGTCCGGCATCACCGTCCCCGATACGTTTGTGATCCTGTGCGGGGATCATCGGCACGACAGTTTTCCCATCGGTGAACGCCATGATGGTCAGTTCTTCACCGTCGAGAAACTCTTCGATCAACACTCGTTGGCCGGCCTGGCCGAAGATAGACTTTTCCATGGCGTCACGCACCGCCTGCCTGGCTTCCTCGCGGGTCGTCGCCACGACCACCCCTTTGCCCTGCGCAAGGCCGTCCGCCTTCACCACAATAGGCACAGGCTGAGCATCCAGATAGGCCAGCGCCTGGTCCATCCGCTCGAAGCTGCTCGACACAGCCGTGGGAATCCCGCTGGCCGCCATGATGTCTTTCGAGAAACTTTTGCTGGATTCCAAGCGCGCCGCGGCCTTCGTTGGACCAAAGATTTTCAGCCGCGACTTCCTGAATTCATCGGCGATCCCGAGTGCAAGCGGCGCTTCCGGACCGACCACGGTGAGATCGATCTGCTCCTTCAGCGCAAAGGCCTTGATCCCGGCAATGTCGTCCGCCTTGATCGGGACGCAGGTCGCCAGGCCTTCGATTCCCGCATTTCCCGGCGCGCAAAAGATCTGCGGCTTCCGCGGACTCTGGGCAATCTTCCAGACCAGCGCATGTTCACGTCCACCACTGCCGACGACAAGAATCTTCACAGATCAACCGTTACTTGAATGAAGTACGCACACGGTTCGAATAGACTCGAGGAACCCGCCGGGAAGCTTCGAACTGGACCCACTCAGCCTGAACCATCGACGTTCCTGAGGGCGTTCAAACGGGCCTGCCAACAAGGCCGCAAACGAGAAAAAACCGCAGGCGTAGCCTCAGGGCTACGTTGAGGATTTTTTCGAATCGAGAACGTAGTCGGAAGCCCGTTTCAACGTCCCTCAATGGCGGAAGTGGCGCATACCCGTGAGAATCATCGCCATCCCATGCTCGTCCACTGCCTTGGTCACTTCCGCATCACGGATCGACCCGCCGGGCTGAATCACACAGGTAATACCGGCTTCCGCCGCCGCATCGATGCCGTCCCGGAACGGAAAAAATGCATCCGAGGCCATGATGCAGCCCTTCATGGACGACTGGGCTTTCATGGCCGCGAGCTTCACCGAATCCACCCGACTCATTTGCCCGGCGCCGATGCCGACGATTTCACCGGGACGGCCGTAAATGATGGCATTCGACTTCACATGTTTGCAGACTACCCAGGCAAATGCGCAGGCCGCATATTCCTGCTCGGTCGGTTTGCGCGAGGTCGGCACCGCCAAGGCTTTGATGTCCTTGATGACGCCCAGATCACGATCCTGCACGATTAATCCGCCGACCAATTTCTTGAGGTCATACCCTTCCGCCGTCGCCTTGCTAAGCGGGCCGACATCCAGAAGGCGAATGTCTTTCTTCCGCTTCAGTTCCGCCAGCGCATCGTCCGCAAAACCCGGCGCGATGACCACTTCGACAAACGTCGAGGTAATCTCCTTCGCCGCCGCCAGATCCACGGGACGATTAAACGCAATCACCCCGCCGAACGCCGACACAGGATCCGTCGCGCGCGCCTTGACGTAGGCCTCGACCGGCGTTGCACCCAACGCACAGCCGCAGGGATTGTTGTGTTTGATGATGGCCACCGCCGTCTGATCGAATTCCTTCACGAGCTCGAGCGCTGAGTTCGAATCGAGGAAATTGTTATAGGACATGGCCTTGCCGTGCAGAATTTTTCCGCGCGACACCGCCGGCTCCTTCGCGTGCATTTCCCGATAGAACGCGCCCTGTTGGTGCGGATTCTCCCCATAGCGAAGCGTCTCCACCCGCTCGAACTGCAGCGAGAGCACGGCGGGAAACTTCACCTCGCTCCCCTGCACCTGCTTTTCGAGATAGCCGGCGATCAGGCTGTCATAGCGCGCGGTGTGCTGAAACACTTTCATGGCCAGTTCACGGCGCAAGGCGGGCGTGACAGAACCGGCCTTGACGGCCTCCAACACGCGGGCATAATCGGTCGGATCGACGACGACGAGCACGTCTTCATGGTTCTTCGCGGCTGAGCGCAGCATCGACGGGCCGCCGATATCGATATTTTCGATGGCCTCTTCGAACGGACAATCGGGTTTGGCGATCGTTGCTTCGAACGGATAGAGATTCACCACAACCACATCGATGTTGCCGATGCCGTGTTGCTGCATCTGCTTGACGTGGCCGGGAACGCCCCGTCTCCCCAATAAGCCGCCGTGAATTTTCGGATGCAAGGTTTTCACGCGGCCATCGAGAATCTCCGGAGACCCCGTGTATGCGGCGACATCCGTCACGGCCACGCCCGCGTCACGCAAGGCTTTGGCTGTTCCGCCCGTGGATAGAATTTCCGCGCCGAGGGCTGCTAGCCCTTTGGCCATCTCGACCACTCCGGTCTTGTCAGAAACACTGATCAGTGCCCGCGCAATGCTGGCCATGATGAACTCCTTCAACTATGGATATCGTGTGGGTGGGATCACATTGGACGAAAAAACGCCGTGACAATAGCAGATGCCTCGACGCCACTGCAAGTTGATCGAGATCCACACCCGATTCATCGCAGCCTCCTCGCGCTCCGGTCAGTGATTCACACGCGGCTCGTCCTGGAGAATCCGGGCTAGCATGCGCCCTGGCGATGTGATACCCTTCGAAGATTGGCGATTGGGCACCCTGGCGTTGCGCAATCAAGGAAATCAAGTATCACTCGAAGTCTGTAACCAACACCATTCCTGTGGCGTAGGACGCCGCAGCGAAGCCCCGTCCCCGGGGCGATAAGGGCTGGCGCATGTCGCGCGGAATTATTTTTGGCGTAGGGCTATTTGCACTCACCTTGTTGGCGTTCATCTGTATCCCTCGACACCTGCCGGTCACGTCGTCGGCGACCGGCCACTCATCGTTCAGCGCTCATATTGAAAACGGGCACCTCACGCTCTCGGGCGCCATGGGAAGCGAAGAGGCAAAACTCGCGGCCGTCGCCCGCGCGCAGGAGCTCGCCAAACACCTCAAGTTGCGCGTCACGGACAATCTCGACATCCTTGAAGACGGCGGAGCCTCTGCGTGGGAAAGCGCCGTCCCGGCGCTGCTGACACAGGTCGCGGCGCTCCATCAACACCAGGCCACCCTCTCCGTTTCCGGCCAGACGGCGACGGTCACGGGCGCGGCCGCCAACGGCGACACCAAAACCAAACTCGTGCAGGAGATGACCTCGCTGCTCGGCGCCTCGATGCACGTCCAGGATCACGTCACTGTCGCCTCGTCAGGCCCCGTCTCCCCGTCATCCGCGCCGGCCCCTCCGCCTGCGCACGCCTCCCGTGCCAAGATCCAGGCAGGGTTGGATGACATCCTGCGCGGAGAACATATCGCCTTTGAAAGCAACAGCGCCGGGCTCACCTCCAAGGGACGAGCCGTTATCGATAAAGTCATTCCATCCCTCAAGCGCTCGCCCGAAGCGGTCATCGAAATCGGCGGTCATACCGATTCGTATGGCGACCCGGAGTATAACCTCCAACTCAGCCGAACACGAGCGGAGTCGGTTCGGCAATACCTGATTGATCATGGGGTCACCAATCGATTGACCGCCGTGGGATATGGAGCATCCCGCCCGTTGAGCCAGGACCGGACGCGCGCCGCGTCGAAAAAGAACCGGCGGATTGAATTTCGCGTGAAAGAGGAACGGTGATCGTATGGGAGCCTTAATTCTGCAAATGATCGGCTGCTTACTGGTGGCAACGACCATCGGTCTCATGATGGGGTGGCTGCTGCGCAGTTTCGCCACGTCGGAGAAACGTCAGCAGTTGTCCGAAATTGCCACCAGGCTCCGCGGCCGCGAACATGAATTGGACACGCTGAACCATGAATTAAAAGTGCGCACCTCGGCCGTCCAGATGTTGGAAGGGAAGATGATCGCCTCCGAAGCGGCGCTCAAAGACCTGACCGCCGATCTCGCGACGAAGGTCGACCAACTCTCCACGCTGCAGACCGAAGTCCGGGAGAAAGGGGTACACCTCCATGCGGCCGAACGTGAACGGGATACCCTCAGACGGGAACTCGAGGAAGCTGAAGCCAGGCTTGTGGCGCAGTCGGCGGGGTTCACCGAAATGCAGACGCAGATGGAAAATGCGGAAGACGTGTTGATCAGCCGGGACCAGGAGATCGCCACACTCAAGACCTGGGTCGAGCAACTGGCGCCGAAAGACGCCGAGATCGCCCGCCTACGGGCGCGCGCCGAAGAGCTGGAGCCATTCCGGGAGCACACCCGCCAGTTGGAGCGGGAACTCGAACAGGATCGCGCCCGGGCTTCCGCCGTCATCCAAGGGAAGGACCAGGAACTCGCCCGGCGCCAGACACAGCTCGATGAGAAAGAATCGGAACTCGCTCGCCTGCGGACACAGAATCAGGAGGACCTCGCGCGCTTCACCGAAACGGTGCACCAGCGGGATCAGGATATTCAACGCCTCCGCGCCACGATGGAAGAACTGGAGGTGTTCCGGGGTGAGGTAGAAAAAAAGGAGATCGCCCTCCGCGAGGCTGAAGAACGCCGGGTGATGGAGGTCAGTGAACGGGAGGAAGAAATCGCCGCGCTGCGCAAGCGGCTCGTCGAATACCGGGTCGCCCAGCGGCACCATGCGCAAGCCAAAGGGACCAGCCCCGCCGAACCTGTGTCGCACAGTTCCGCTACCGTCGCGCGCACCGCCGGAAAATCACGCGCCGCGCAGAAAGACGACCTCAAACAGATTCACGGGATCGGGCCGGTGATGGAGCGCGTCTTGAATCGCATGGGCATGTTTACCTTCCGGCAGATCGCCGAATGGAAGGATCAAGACGTCGAACATATGGCTTCGGAACTCGACACGTTCCCGGATCGCATCCGCCACGACAATTGGATCGCCGGCGCCAAGGAACAACATTTTCTGAAATACGGCGAAGAACTGTAGGACGATGCCCCTCAACGCCTCGCCGTTCCTTCTCGAGAATCCAGCCCGCTCGCCGGCGCATCGCCAAAACTCCTCCGCCTGAACAACGAGTCGTCTCTCGCCCCCCCTCGTCACCTTCCGCAGTTCGACCTGCCGATCATCGTTTACGTGACCGCGATGGCCGACGCCACGGCATAGGCGACTGACTTGTTGGCCACGTCTCCATGACTGGTGATGAGTCGATCCGTCGCAAGGTTATGCAGCATGCCGTTGGTCAGCTGATAGGAGCCAGTCGCCTCAAGCAGAGTCAGATCCACGGTGCGAGGGGTCTTCTGGGCCCCGTTGCGGCCGATGCCGCCGTACTTGTCATTCTTATCCCCGATCCCGGCGGCCACCTGGCCAGCCAGCAGGGACGCAATGGGATAGGCGAGACCGACGGCCTTGTCGTTTGCCGTGCAGGTGATAATCGTCGGGCCTGCTACCGCACGTGCGCTGACCACTCGATGAAAAAATCCGTTGTTCACGCCGTCCCACTTCTCCGCGAATCCGTAGTGAGAGAAGGCCGCTTGCAACAAGGAGAGCGTCCTCACGCGGAGGAGCGTGGCCTCGCTGGAACCGGCCACGGCGGCGGTCACGAGGCGCCCTCCGAAACTGTGGCCGATCAGATGCAACTTCATATTCGGCCGATCGACTTGAAGGGCGCGGAGGATCGGATTCACCCCGTTCGTTCCGACCAATCCCGCCCGCTCCTTCATCTGATAGTAGGTGGTATAGTTCAGCGCATTCCGCACGCCGGACCAGATCCCGCTGAAAAATTCCCCCAATCCAGCGGCGCCTCCGGAACCGATTCCCGCCGCCCCACCCGCATTCGCCGGTGGCCGCGCTACCGTGAACGACACGGGCTTGCGCAATTTGCCCAGCAGCTCGCCCGACGGCACCGTGAAAAAGGCCTCCGACCCGTCTTCTTGATCCGGGGCGCGCTTGTGAACCAGCGAGCGGACTTTGTCCACGAATTCCTTTTGGGCGGATGTACTATCCTCCAGTTTCGGCAGGAGTCGTTGCAGCTCGTCGAGCGTTCGGTCAGCCTGCGGTGAATCAAAGACGCCTTTGAGGCTGTCCAGCTTCGCCTTCATGGCCGCCATGCCGACCGCTGAACCGGCCCCGGCGGCGCCGCTCGGAATCAGCTCCTTCTCCTCAAACTTCTTCGAGGGCCACAACACGCCGAGGACCGCCCATTTCCGGTTCGCGAGGGTCGGGAGCGAACCGGCGTCGAGTAACGAGCGGAAGTTACGCAAAAACTCGGCGTAGAGCGCCTTGGCCTCCTCCATATTATTGTTCCAGCCATGCGAGATGACGATGAGATCGGTTGTGCCCTCGCGTTGGACATACTCCTGCAAGGCTGCGACATCGGCCTGATCATGGACGGCGGCGTCCTTGGTAAACTCCACGGGAAAATAAGCAAACCCTGATAACTGTTCCATGACGACCTCCCTCGATAACGGCTGTTGAAAAGATCTTCCGCCACCTCCACACGCACTGATGGAGAGGAGCTGGAAACGACGTCGAACGCAGTCGCAGGATGGTCAAACAGACTGTCCAGCGCGGCCGCAGCGAGGTCCGCAACGCGAGGAAGAATAAGCGTCACGTCTGCGAACGGGCGCGAGTCGGTGAGCACCGCTGGCGGACTTCTTCACCATCCGGCTAGATGGATTGAATCGCGCGCATGAGATCCACGAGCCCGGCTCCCTGAAAGTACCGTTCCCGACGGAGATCCGTCGCGGTCGAAACAAAGACTTCTTTGATCCGTTCCGGCTGCCCAATGAATTCTCGACGGACGGACAAGAACGCGGCGATGACACCCGACACATGCGGCGCGGCCATGCTCGTCCCGGAATGTTCCAGGTAGGTCACATCCTTCTCGATTTTTTCCTGAATGTCCTGCTCCATCCGCCCCGCCGCACAGGAGAGGATCTTCTCCCCCGGCGCAACCAGATCCGGCTTCAGGCGTCCGTCGCCCGTAGGCCCCTTCGATGAAAAATACGAGACCCCGTAGATATGCGGCATGTTGCGATGGGTCGACCCGACGGTGATCGCGAGGTCGGCATTCCCCGGATCGTTGATCGTCAGACCGATTCCGGCCGAGCGCAGTCCCGTAAAATCAGTGGAGAGGACGCCATATCCGGAGTTCCCGGCCGCCACCACCACGATGACGCCGGAGCGCACAAGACGGTTTACCTCCACGCAGAGTTGGCTTTGGCCACAGGCAAACCATTCGGGCTCGAATGGGTAGCCGACACTCAAGTTCACCCCATGAATGCGAATGTGCCGCCCGAAACTGTTGATGCGCTGAATGTGCCCGATCGCGGCAATGATGTTGCTCACGCTGCCTTCGCCGGCCTCGTTTAAGACCTTCAGGCTCACCAGCTTGCACCGCGAAGCCATCCCGGCAATGGATGGGGCCTTGATCTGCTCATAGACGACTTCCCGCTCCGCCTGATCCCCGTCAGGCTTGAGCGATCGGGAATAGGCAAGAATGTCAGGATGTGATTCGCCGGGGCGCAGCTTCGTATCGGCAGGAATCTCTCCGGCGATGATGCCGGCCACATGGGTACCATGCCCCATGCCATCCACCAACGCGGTCTTCGTCGGATCAACACCGTCCGTAAAATCGTAGTGCCACTCCTCGACCTGGCCGGCAAGATTCTGGTGTGCGCCGAAATGCGGATGGTCCCCTTTAATTCCGGAATCGACGACGGCCCAGACGATCTTGTCGCCCAACGCGGAGAAGGCCACTTTCGCCGCATCGGCTTTCACCGTGGTGACAGAGCTGGTGATGAACGCCTTCAGCTTGAAATCTTCCCAGATCTGGTAGATGGCCCGAGTCGTTCGTGGCTTGCCGTCCTTGCCGGGCACGTCGGGTTTGGCCTTCGCATCCAGCTCGACCAATTCGCGAATCACGCGCGCCTCAAGAGCGGCAAACACGTATTGCTCGTTGAACTCGCTCTTCTTGCGGTCGAGCCGTTGGCCGGCCTCCTTCCGTCCTGCTTGCGCGATCAGTTCCTCGATCGTCTTGAACACCCAGTCTCGCGCCGCCTCCCGGCCCTTGGGGTATTCCAGATTCAAATCAATGATCACCTCATAGATGCCCGGACGGCGGGAGGTGTCCGCCACTCGCGCCTTCGTTTCATAGTACAGTTTGTCGAGGAGCGGCAGGGCAATGACGGTCTTGATGAGATTCTTTGCCAACCGCTCTTCGTGCTCAGTCCCGAGAGCATCCCCGGGAGGATTGGGAGGGACAATGGGCCCGGTCGGTGCGGCTGATTCTGAGGATCGGTCCGGTACGGGAGCCGGATGCGGAGCCGCCTCGGATACCGTGTCAGAAGCCATCCGCTCAGGCGGCCGGCGTGTTTTTTTCTGCCCTGCCCTTGATGCGCTCGATTTCTTTTTGGCCATAGACTCCCTCACGAACAGAAAAACGCTGCCGCGCGCCGGGCACGGGATCCTTGAGGCGCCCCATCAAGCGGTGAGGCAGCAACGGTTGTACCGGAAGATGAGCGAGAAGTCATGTCCACGTTATTCGATCGATAGAAATACGTGTCATTGTTCTGAGCAAACTTCGAGGAGGGGCGCCGTATCTCCACGCATGCGTCATCGTATCGAAATCGATACGCGTCCTGGTGAGACAGGCGGTCAACCGGCAGGCATGTGTGTTGTTCACTCATCGACACTCGGACGTAGAAGGTACGGGCCATAGATCAAGGCGAACAAAAGATACGCGCCGCTCCAACAAGAGGCGGCAATACCCAGTACGAGAGTGGTCGGCAGGCCGGTGGCCGGTCCGAATACCCGCAGAATTGCTCCGCAGGTGACTAACACATACATGGCGACCGTTGGAGTGTCGGCGTGCCGTGAACGGCCGGTATGGCCGAGGCTCGCGCGGGTCATGATACCGAGCGTCATCACGCCCACCGCTCCTGTGGTTAACGCATGCACGGCATCTTCCTTCGGCAACCCGACGCCAAGCGCGGCGCAACCGAGCAGGAAAAGCGCCAGCGCGAGCCACCCATATCCCCAGTGCAGCACAAACACCAGCGGCTCTCGCCACGCGAGCCAGCCGTACCATCGCGACAGCCGAACCAGATTGACCACTCCGGCAAGGATGAGGACCGACCCGGCTATGGCCCCTTCCGGGAGCATCACCCAGATCGTCGAGGCCAACGCGACCAATCCTATCGCCGCCATATCGAGAGGAGAAAACGGCGCCGGTTGCTCCGGCCTTCTCGCCTGAACAAGAAACTCGCGTGTAAAATTCGGCGTCACACGGCCGCCGATGAACGCCAGCAGCGTCAGGTCCAGTCCCAGCGCCAGTCGTTCGGGAAGATCCGTTGCCATGCCGTTGAGAGCGAAGAGATGAAACAGCATGTTCGCGACCGCATAAAGACTGAGCAAGACGCCGATCGGCGCATGATTCCAGCTCTTTCCCCCCGCAATCTCGCGCCACAGCAATCCCGCCAACATCAAAAGATAGGCCGAATCGATAACGGCCGCCAGGCCCGGCGGAAACCAGGGCCGCGCCAGCACGATCCGGCCGGCGAACCACACCGCGAACAGCCCCATCAGAAGGCGTCCTTTGATGGCCGGACGGTCCGTCCAGTTGGGCAGGGCCGTCAGCACAAAACCGGTGATCACCGCAGGCAGAAATCCGAACAACATTTCGTGCACATGCCATTCGCGAGGCGCAGCCAGATTGGTTGAACCACCCCCGACCGCCAACATGACAACCCAGACAGGAACAGCCAGGCCCGCAAATACTGCGGCCCCCAGAAAAAACGGGCGGAATCCATACGAAAACACTGCCGCCCCCGGCGAGGTTCCGCGACCTTCGACTACATCACTCTTCACCACATGCCCTCACCCGTTCCTTTACCATCACGACACGTGCTTGCGCGACAGGACGCTTGCCGCAGAGCAACGGCTCGACTCCCATCCTGTGACTCAATCCGTCAATTGATCCATCAGCCACTCCATCGCATCCGATGACGCGAGCCAGGCTTCGGCAAACCCCGCAAAATAGCACGCCGCCTCATGCCGATCTCCAGGAGAGTAGTGTTCAGGCAACCGAGTCGGTGGTGTCCGTTTGCCGGTGAACAAGTCGGCCACGTGCGGATTGCCTCGCATCGCCGCCAGCAAAGCCCGCTTTGCCGCGGCCTGATCTCCCCGGCGAAGGTCGAGCAGAACCAGGCTCCAGAGAAACGCGGCGGATGCATCCTGCGGATACCGATGAAAGAGACCTGCTGCTCCCGCCTCATCCCCGACTGCAAGGTAGCGACTCAGCAACCCGTGACGAATGCCCTGGTTATCGTCGGGATTCAGCGCCAATAAGGCTTCGCAATGCGCGAGAGATTCTTCTCTCCGGCCGAGCGCCCAAAGGCACTCGGCCAATCCCTGACGCGCGCGCATGTACGGCCTGGTCTCAATCAGCCCCCAGAAGTGGCCCGCCTCTTGATCAAACACCGCCTCGCCCAGAGCGCGTCGCCCGGCATCGACGCCTTGCTGATACAACCGACAGGCTTCCTCTGCCGACCCGGCCGCAGATTCCGCCAGCACTGTGTAGGCATCCGCACAATCGGGACAGATCGCCAGCGCCTGCCGGGCCAGTGACGCCGCTTGCCGGTCGGTCGTTGCCTCCCACGCCCGATAAATCAATCCTTGAGCCTGTTCCAGCCTGCCGCGTTCTTTCAGCATACGACTCACAGGCGGCCGCGCGGCAGCCCGTTTCTGCTGCGTACCGGCACGCTGAGATCGCTTGTTCATACAACGGCACTCCTTCCACCAGGCCTGTCGGCCATCGCCGTCCTCAGAAGAGCGTGGCCAGATACTCCAGCAGGAACACCAGGCCGGTGCCGCCCGTCGGTAACGCGATCGCACCGAACAACGGATGCTGGGTAAACGGCAGAAAGGCGCCGTCCCGCGTCTGTTCGATCAGCTCCATCATCCGCTCGATTTGCTGTGGTTGACCCTGCTGAGATACCGGCGCACCGGACAGGCTCTTGAGCCGGCGTTTCAATTGCCGAACCGCTTCCCGTTTCGCCTCTTCGGCCGACCGGCGCAGTAGCACTCCGTTGCCGAAGGCATAGAGCGCGTTGAGGGTAAAGATCACGAGCAAACCGGCCGGAAAGTCCCAGCGGTCGAAGTAACTATGCCGCGCCACCGCCATCAGGAACACAATCACAAACGGATAGTAGATCATGGCGCTGATGACGGCCGTCCGTTTCGCAATGAACTGAATGCCCAGCCATTCGTGTACGTATGCCTGATCCACATCATACTTGGCGGCTTCCCTCGCGAGCAGCCGTTGCGGCCATTCGATCGTGGTCCCGATCATGATCGTAATCAGGCGACGGCACAGGCGTGTCGCGTCAACGACATAAAACATGAGCAGCGTCATGGCAACCACACTCACTCCGAGAATGATGTAGTTGAGCGTAAAACAGGCGTCTCCGCGACAGGGCATGACGGGAAAACCAAGCTGCAGCATCACCACGATGCCAAAGAGCCCATACACCACCACCTGCGGCGCCACGCGTAGGGCCCGCTCCTGCCACTCACCGAGCCATCGATACTCGCGCCACAGTTGCCGGACCTCCGCCTGACCGGACGGGTGCGGACGCCAATGATGGATGCTGATTATGGAATGGGACGGGCGGGGAACCGCAGTCTTGGGGCGGAGGAAACGAAATATCCGGATCAGGGCCGTATCGCTTTCCCACAGCCGCCACCACGAATGGGCAAAGAAGATGACGCACAGCACGAACGCGAGGAGCCGCAGACTCGCCGTGGGCCAGACACTGATCCCATCGGTGAAGGTAAACGGTTCGCCGCCTGTCCCATCCAGTCGGGCGCCGGCCAGCAATGCGACCACCATCACGCCCAACAGGGCCGGCATGGCCAGGAGACCAGCGAGCGCACGCCCCCGGCACAACGCCCAGATCTCGCTATTAATCAGGATCGCGCAGAGGAACATCAGCGCGGCGGCAGACAGCAGGAGGCCGATCGTGCGGGCCGACGGCAGCCGCAACCCGCCGGTCGACGGATCCACATCGGAACGAGGCAAATGAATACTGGGCGGCGCGCCAGCCGCAGGGATCGGATCAGGACTGAGATCCACGGCGCCATGCCGGCCGACTTCATACAGACGCGGCATGACCTCCCCGGAAAACATCGCGCCGGTGGACAGCTTCAACGCGGGCGTTTCGGCCACGGCTTCAAGAGCGCCCACCGCCCGCAGCACCGAAAAAAAAAGCGCAGTTTGATAACTGTCGCGGAACGGCGGAATGGGCGTCTGCAGCCGGGGATCGAGTTCGAGGCCGAAATGGGAAGCGACGACCAGATTGCGCGTCCACGGCAACTGGGAGGGATGAGTGAGCCTGGAATCCAGATCAGTGGTGAAAAACAGGGCATGGGGAAAATCTTTGCGCAACGCCTGCAAGAGCATAAGCTTGTCATACACGTCGCTCCCCAAGACCCCGATGGCCTTGAACTCGCCATCGGACGTGATTTCCTCCCGCTTCAACTGCTCAACGAGGCGCCGCAGATAGTCAAGCTGGCTCCGGCCGACCGGTGTCTCCGACACCACTGCCTCGGCGCCTCCCCCCTTGTCACCCGGTTTGCCCTTGGCGCCGCCCGCATCCTTTCCATTGTCCTTCGGCGGCAATTCACCGTCCAGGCCGGCGAGATACGAATAGCGATGCACCCACTCCGGGTATTGTTCATCATGGAGCGTATCGAGGTGCTGCGCCAACGTCAGAACAGGTTTCTCCGCTGCTTCGGCTTTCTTCTCTGCTGCTTCCGCCAATCTCCTGGCGACTGCCACGAACGTACGTGGCAACGATCGTCCATAAAGCGTGTCCCATTCGGAGATCAGCGCAATGTGGGGAGTCTTCGACGGCGTTGTCAGGTCTATCTTTCGACGCTGCAACTCAAGCACCAATTCGTTCGCCAGCGCGTCATCGGTGCCGATCGTTCTGATCAACGTCAGACCGGAGGCCGCAAACCGTTCTTCAACCGGCCTGTCCGTCTGCTGAATCGCACTCTCGCCTAGGAGCACCGGATCAGCCGCCGTGGCCCAGGAGGAATAGAATTCAGCGCCGCTCAACACAGGCCAAACGACCGGCTCGGGCGCCGCAGCAGAGGGTGCAACCGAGGCGCCTGCCACAAACCGTGGCTTAAGTTCCCCCAGCATGGCACTCAGCGAACCGGACGTGCGGGGACCCAACACGCGATAGGCCGAGGGGATCGCGTTCAACTGCTCGTTGAGATAGCGAACCAAGGTCGTCAGGGCGTGCAGCGGCTGGGAACCAAGATCCTGCTCTTTCAGCCACAGGACCAGAATGGCCGGCGCGTCATGCGGCCCCCGCTCATTCGGTTTAGATGCCTGATCCAATTGAGAGAGCCTGGGCCCGGGGACAAACCATTCGGCCGGGACAACCGTGGATACGCCTGCGCTCGATTTCCATTCAAAGTATCGGATAGATTCTCCGGACTCCGGCAGATACCCGGCCGCGCCCAGCGCCGACACCAGCGCATAGCGATCGCGCAGTCTCGATTCCACGCCGCTGGCATAGGGACTTCCGTCGACACACACCGGCATCAAGTGAAAGCGAAACAGCCCCTTGGTAACTTGAGCCCCATCCACCAGACCGGGCGAAGCATGGTGCCCGTGCCCCCCGTCGCCCTTATCGGCTTTCTCCTTCTGGATATGGCTCGCCACCGCTTCGAACGGGTCCTGCCAGAGCCGGGATTGGACACGATCACGAACGACCGAGGCAGATTTCTCCGCCTCCTTATCGATCGGCCGGGAAGTCTTGATAGGGCTCTGATAGATGATCAGGCTGCTCACCGCGGCCAGCAGCAAGGCCACCAGACCGGCCAGCGGCAGTTTCGGTTTCTCGTCTTTTGGTTCCGCCATTCGAACGACCTGTTCACTAACCGGATCGAGTCGCCGTTCCGGCCATCAAGCGTGACGCGCCGAAAATCGCTCTCTACGCAAAATCAACGATAGGCTAGACTTGAGGAAGGAAACTGTCAATGGAGAGAACGAGGAGAGGGTGATCGGGGAAGCCTCCAGCTGCGCGCCACCTTCTTACCCGCCCAACCCACTGGCGCGCCAAGACGCGCCATTTACCCAGGCGAGGGCCTTTTGAGGCTGCGCGTTGCGCGAGGTGCGCGCCGCGAAGAATAATGAGCGTCATGCTTGCGCACGCCGGCGAGGCGGTGTGCCGGCCGTGTCTTCGACGCTCCCTGTCCCCCCTCTTCCCCCTCCCCCTTGCGTTTGACTTCAACTTTTCCCCTCACTACAATCGGACCCCGTGGCATCACAATTCGTTCATCTCCATCTCCACACCCAATACAGCCTTCTCGACGGCGCCAATCAGATCGACCCCCTGATGCAACAGGTGAAGTCGTTCGGCCAACCAGCCGTCGCGATGACCGATCATGGCAACATGTTCGGGGCGGTGGAGTTTTACCGGAAGGCCAGGGAGGCCGGCGTCAAACCGATCATCGGCTGCGAAGCCTACATGGCGCCTGGCAGCCGGCTGGAGAAAAACTCACACCTCGCACACAACGACTACTACCATCTCATCCTGCTGGCCACAAACCTCAAGGGATACCAGAACCTTATTAAATTGGTGAGCAAAGCGTATCTTGAAGGGTTCTACTATAAACCAAGGATGGATAAGGAAATTTTGCAACAGCACCACGAAGGCTTAATCGGCCTGTCCGGTTGCCTGAGCGGTGAAGTTGCCTATCTCATCGGGCAGAAGGACCTGACGGGCGCGACCAAGGCGGCAGGCGAATATCGCGAGATTTTCGGCAAGGATAATTATTATCTCGAACTGCAAGCCAACGGGTTGGAACACCAGCGCATCGCCAACGACGGGCTGCTCGACATCCATAAAAAACTCGGTATTCCCCTCGCCGGCACCAACGACTGCCACTACCTCAAAAAAGAAGATTCGCGTCCGCACGACCTCATGCTCTGCTTGCAGACCGGGAAAACGATCAACGATCCCAACCGCATGAAGTTTGACACGGACCAGCTGTACGTGAAGTCCACCGAGCAGGCGATGGCCGAGTTCAAGGAAATGCCGACGGCCGTCTCCAACACGGTCAAGATCGCCGAGGCCTGCACCCTCGAACTGGCGCTCAATAAAACCTATCTGCCCCAGTTCAAAGTGCCGGAAGGGCTCACGCGCGAAACCTATGTCGAGCAGCTCGCAATGGAAGGGCTGGCGGCGCGCCTCAAGGAGCGCCCGAGCTCCATTCCCGAGATCGCCTATCAGGTCCGGCTGAAAGAAGAAATCGCGGTCATCTGCTCGATGGGATTCGCCGGCTATTTCCTCATCGTGTGGGACATCATCAAGTTTGCTCGCTCGCGCGGTATCCCCGTGGGACCGGGGCGCGGCTCTGCCGCCGGCAGCCTCGTCGCCTATGCCCTGCGCATCACCGACCTCGATCCCTTGGTCTACTCGCTCCTGTTCGAGCGATTCTTGAATCCCGAGCGCGTGTCCCTCCCCGACATCGACATGGACTTCTGCATGGATCGCCGGGACGAAGTCATCAACTACGTCATCCACAAATACGGCGAAGACCACGTCGCGCAAATCATTACCTTCGGAACCATGAAGGCCAAGGCGGCCATTCGCGATGTGGGCCGCGTCCTCGAGATGCCCTACGCGGAAGTGGACCGGATCGCCAAACTCGTGCCGGATGATTTGAAGATGACCCTCGACAAGGCGCTCGAGCAGGAACCGCGCCTCAAGGAACTCGTCGACAAAGATGTCAAGGTGAAGGAACTCATGTCGGTCGCGCAGTCGCTGGAAGGGCTGGCACGCCACGCCTCCACACACGCGGCCGGCATTGTCATCTCCGATCAGCCGCTCACGGAACATGTCCCGCTCTACAAAGGTCCCAAAGACGAAATCGTCACCCAATATTCCATGGGCGATGTCGAAAAAATCGGCCTGGTGAAATTCGACTTCCTTGGGTTGAAGACTTTGACGATGATTCAGCGGGCCGAGTCCCTCGTCAACCAGGGCCGCCCCGGCCAGCCGCCTCTCAAGGTTGAACAATTGCCTTTCGATGATCCGGCCACCTTCGCGCTGCTCTCGTCCGGCAAAACCACCGGGGTGTTCCAGTTGGAAAGTTCCGGGATGCGCGACCTGCTGATGGGCCTCAAGCCCGACCGGTTCGAGGACATCATCGCCATCATCGCGCTGTATCGTCCCGGTCCGATGGATCTGATTCCAGACTTCATCAAACGCAAACAGGGAAAAATTCCGATCGCCTACGAGATGCCTGAGCTCGAACCGATCCTGAAGGACACGTATGGCGTCATCGTCTACCAGGAACAGGTCATGGCCATCGCGAACACTGTGGCCGGGTTCTCGCTGGGGCAAGCGGACATTCTCCGTCGCGCCATGGGAAAAAAGAAGCCGGAGGAGATGGAAAAGCTCCGGGTCAAGTTCCTGGAAGGCGCGAAGCAGAAAAAAATCCCGGAGAAAAAAGCCGACAAACTGTACGAGCTGATTCAAAAGTTCGCCGGCTACGGGTTCAATAAGTCGCACGCGGCGGCCTACGCCGTGGTGTGCTACCACACGGCCTATCTGAAGGCACACTACCCGACGGAGTTCATGGCCGCCCTGATGACGACCGACATGGGCAACGCGGATAAGATCGTCGGCTACTTCACCGAATGCCGCGGGCTTGGTATTCCCGTGCTGCCGCCGGACGTGAATCAAAGCCAAAAGGATTTTGCCGTCGTCGACAAGAGTATCCGTTTCGGGCTCGCGGCGATCAAAAATGTCGGCGAAGGCGCCGTCGAGGCGGTCATCGAATCGCGCAACGAAGGCGGACCGTTCCGCTCGTTCTTCGATCTGTTCCGCCGCGTCGATCTCCGCAAGCTGAACAAACGGATGATGGAAGGGTTGATCAAGGCGGGAGCCTTCGACTCCATGGGCGGGCGGCGCTCGCAATATCTGGCCGTCCTCGATCAGGCGATGGACGAAGGGGTGAGCATTCAAAAGGAACGCGCGGTCGGCCAAACCAGCATCTTCGGCGACGAGATGCCGGGCCTGCCGCAAACGCTCGATGAACCGGCCTTGCCCGATGTGCCCGAGTGGAGCCAGGGTGAGTTGTTGAAGTATGAGCGCGAGTTGACCGGCTTCTACATCAGCGCGCATCCGCTGGCCCGCTACGAAGCCGCCATCCAACTCTTCTCCAACACGACGAGCATGCAGGTGGCCGATGTGCCGGACGGCCGCGAAGTGAAACTCTGCGGCATCATCACGGCGGTGAAATCCATGCTGACCAAAAAGGGCGATCGCATGGCCTACATCACCCTCGAGGATTTACACGGCGTGATAGAAGTGATAGCCTTCCCCGACCTCTATCGAGACCATGCCGAGATGATCGTGCCGGAACGGGTCGTGCGGTTGACAGGCACCGTGGATCGCGGAGACAAGGGCACCAAGTTGCGCGGGACCAAGATCGAACCGCTGGCCGAGCTCCAGAACAAGGGCATCTCGCGGGTGATGATTCGCCTGCATGATGGACCGATGGCTTCCACCAGGCTTCCGATGCTGCGTCAGGTGTTTCAGAAATACCCGGGTTCATCGACCGTCGCCCTGATCATGGCGCTCGGCGGCGCCATCGAAGCCCGGACGTCTCCCCTGCCCAATGTGAAGATCACTCCCAGCGAGCATTTCGTCGCCGATATTGAGGAAGTGCTGGGCAAAGGCGCCATCACTTTGGTAACCTAGGCGAACCTAGGCAACACCCTTAAGGGGGTTCAGCAGTATGAGAGACTACCTCGACTTTGAAAAACCGATCCGCGAACTCGAAGAGAAAATCGAGAAGCTGGCGTCCGCCGAGTCGCCCAAATCCGGGTCCCAGGACGAAATCCGCAAGCTCCGAACCAAACTCGCGCAGGTCGAGCACCAGCTCTACACCACACTGACCCCTTGGCAACGCACCCAGCTGGCCCGTCATCCCCAACGGCCCACCACCCTCGACTATATCAATGAACTCTCCCGCGAATTTCTCGAACTGCACGGCGATCGCACCTTCGGCGACGACCGCGCCATCGTCGGCGGATTCGCCCGCTTCAACGATCGATCGGTCATGATCATCGGGCACCAAAAGGGCAAGACGCTCAAGGAGCGTATGCAGCGGAACTTCGGCATGCCCAATCCGGAAGGCTACCGCAAAGCCCTACGGCTCATGCGCCTGGCCGAAAAATTCAACCGCCCCATCATCACCCTCATCGACACGCCGGGCGCCTATCCCGGCATCGGCGCGGAAGAACGTGGACAGGCCGAAGCAATTGCCCGTAACCTGTTCGTCATGTCACGGCTGACCGTTCCGATTATCTCCGTCGTCATCGGTGAAGGCGGTAGCGGCGGCGCCTTGGCGTTAGGCGTGAGCGACCGCATCCTCATGCTGGAGCATTCCGTCTACTCGGTCATTTCCCCGGAAGGGTGCGCGGCGATTCTGTATGACGATCCGACCAAGGTACCGGATGCGGCGGCCTCGCTACGAATGACCGCGCAAGACCTCGTCGGGCTCGGCATCGTGGACGAAGTCATTCCCGAGCCGCTTGGCGGCGCGCACCGCGAGCCACGGGCCATGTGTGACCGGGTAGCCAAGGCCCTGGCCAATCAGCTCTATGCGCTGGTTGAATTGCCGACCGATCAACTCATCGCCGAACGCGATCAGAAGTTCCGCAAGATCGGCGTGGTGAGCGGACTGGCGCCGGTCGCCACCTAGCGCATTCGATCGGCGTTCATCAGGAACGACGTCTGCCCGCTCTTTCCGGCGCCCGTCACCTCTGCATCTTCGTCCGTAAACCCGCACCCCTACACCCTTTCCGGATTTCTCGCGCCGATTGGTTTGACGGGCAACGACAGCCCTTCAACGACGGCCTGAACAAGAATCAGGTATTGGCGGCGATCAACGGGACCCTGCAATTTTAGGAAAAGATGGGAGCAACTCGCGTGCAGGGTGGTGCGTTTGCCCATCCTGCACCTTCGATGAGAACGGGGATCCTCAGTGTGCCATCGGAATCGTGGCGTCGGCGAGTAAGCCCAAGTTGGCGAACCGCTGTCCGATGACTGCCAGGATGTGTCTTCGAAGGCCGCTTCGATAGGGTTCCAGCGTAGGATCCTGAAGATAGCGATCCACCGTGCGCGGCAACTTCTTCCACCAGGTGCGTGCGGCTTCTCGCGCTTGCTGTGCACCCGTCTCTCCACCGGCCAGAATTGCCTTCAACTCCTTCTCGAAGAAGCCAACATGCACCTCTTCGTCTTCCAGGATGTCGGAGAGATCCGGCCTCATCGCGGCCAGCAACGTGGCGAATTCCAGGCCCAGCGCCTCATAACCGAACAACAACACAGCCAGCATTTCCCATTGCGAAGGCACCGTCGGCAAGGTTGCCGGCCGTTGAGACATCGTCCCGAGCATGCCTTCGAATTGCCGAAGGTGATCCTGTTCGTCCGTCTCATGCCGCTGGAGAAAGGTCTGCACATGGCGGGGAAGCTGTTGGGTTTGAGCGGCGCGTACGGCCCACAGGGCCATCGCTTCGGCGCGCAAGAACCGTTCAAGCAAGGCTCGCTCGCAGATCGCGGGCAGGGCCATCATCGTCGCGCTCACGGCTCCTCCGGCGGCGCGATCGGACCGGCCCATTCGCCCTTGGTCAGGCCGACTTCCTGAGACGCTCCATCCGGCCATTGAAAATATCCCACTTGGTCGATGAAGAGAATGAGCGGATCCAGGTCCTCTCCGAGCCCTCGCCACCAATACCAGCCGGCCTGCTTCGGCTTCTCGCTTGTCCAGATCAATCGTTGCATCGTCTCCCACTCTCCTCGATCTCGCGGGGCCACAGATTCGCACTCGGCGCGCAGGTCCCGTTTCTGCTACAGTCCGGTTCGCGCCTCATCGCAGCGCGCACCCTATCATGGACCGCTTACCAATAGAAGAGGCGATCCCCGCCCTCCGCGAGCGTCTAGCCACAGGACGATCGGTGCTTCTGACCGCGCAACCGGGTGCTGGAAAAACCACACGGGTGCCTCTGGCTCTACTCGACGAACCCTGGCTGGCCGGCCAGAAGCTGATCATGCTGGAGCCCCGCAGGCTCGCCGCGCGCGCCGCTGCGACCTATATGGCCGCGAGCCTCGGCGAGCCGGTAGGGCAAACTGTCGGCTATCGCATTCGGCACGAATCCAGGGTGAGCGCGGCCACCCGCATCGAAGTCGTCACTGAAGGCGTGCTCACGCGTCTCCTGCAGCACGATCCCTCGCTCGCCGGGTATGGGCTTGTGATCTTCGATGAATTTCACGAACGCAGTCTGCACGCCGATCTTGGATTGGCCTTCGCAAGGGAATCACAACGGCTCTTTCGCGAGGATCTGCGTCTCCTCGTGATGTCGGCCACCCTCGACTGCGCCGCCGTCACCGCGTTGTTGCCAGAAGCGACAACGATCTCCTGCGAAGGCCGGCTCTTTCCCGTCACAACGCAGTACCTCGACCGGCCGATCGACGAGCATCTTGAACCGGCGGTGGTACGAAGCATCCGGCAGGCACTGGCCTTGGAACCAGGCAGCCTGCTGGTGTTTCTTCCCGGAATGGCGGAGATCCGGCGCGTCGAGCGACAACTGCGCGAGAGCCGGCTGAACCCCGACATCATCATTGCGCCGCTGCACGGGGAACTGCCGCAAGATGAACAGGAGCAAGCCATTCGTCCCGCGCCCCCAGGTCGTCGCAAGATCGTCCTGGCGACCTCCATCGCCGAAACCAGCTTGACCATCGAAGGCGTGCGCGTCGTGATCGACGCCGGACTCATGCGGGTCCCCCGCTTTGATCCGCGCACCGGACTCACCAGGCTCGACACGATTCGCGTCACGCAAGACGCAGCCGACCAACGGCGCGGGCGAGCTGGACGGTTGGAGCCAGGCACCTGCTACCGTCTCTGGACCAACGCCGAACACCAGGCGTTGCTGCCGCGCCGTCCGCCGGAAATCCTCGAGGCAGACCTGGCCCCGCTCGCGTTGGATCTGGCGGAATGGGGCGTGCGCGATGCCACCGAACTCTCCTGGCTCGATCCGCCGCCTGCCGGGGCGCTGGCCCAGGCGCGTGACCTGCTCAGACAACTTGGCGCACTCGATGCGCAGGATGCGTTGACGGCACATGGACGCCGGCTGGCGCATGTCACGGTGCACCCGCGACTCGCCCACATGATGGTCGCCGCTGTGCCACTGGGACTCGGCTCCTTGGCCTGCGACCTCGCCGCGCTGCTCAGTGAGCGCGACATTTTGCAAGGCGGCCCCGGCTGGCGTAATGCCGATCTGCGGCTGCGTATCGAAGCGCTCCACGGCAACAAGGAACACCTCGCCGGGGCGACGATCAATCAGGCGGGCTGTGAACGGGTTCGACGGGCGTCGGACCAATGGCAACGGCAACTGCGATTGGGCTCACCATCCGGCAAAGACATCGACCAGATCGGCATCCTGCTGACATTCGCCTATCCGGATCGCGTGGCGCAACGACTCGCGGGAAGCGAAGGACGATACCGCCTGGCCAATGGGCGCGGCGCCGCGTTTCAAGGGCACCAGAGTCTGTCGCAGGACGAATACCTCGTCGTGGCGCAACTCGATGGCACGGGCGACTGGGCGCGCATCCTCGCTGCCGCACCGGTGCGGCTTCAAGACCTCGAGCGCTACTGCGCGGCGCAGATCTGTTCCGTCGACCTGCTGGAATGGGATGACAGGTCAGAATCGGTCCGCGCGCGTCGTCAACGCCGCTTCGGCCAGTTGATTCTGGAAGACCGTGCCGCTCACGAGCCGGATCAGGCTCAAGTCACGGCCGCGCTGCTCACTGGCCTCCGTCGCGCCGGACTCGCCGCCCTGCCCTGGACCAAAGAGCAGCAGCAGTGGCGGGCACGCGCAGCCTTTCTCCATCGCGTCGATCCCGCTTGGCCGGATCTCTCCAACGATTCGCTGACGAAAAACCTCGAACAGTGGCTGGGGCCGTTCCTGTCGGGGCTCACCAGCCTGGCGCAACTGCGCCGCATAGATCTGCAGGCTCCGCTCGACAGCCTGTTGACCTGGCAGCAACGCCAGGAGTTGCTTCGCCTCGCTCCAACGCACATCACGGTGCCGAGCGGATCGCACGTCCGGCTGGATTACGAGCATGGCGACTCACCGGTGCTCGCCGTACGCCTGCAGGAAATGTTCGGTTGTCAGGAGACGCCAAGGATCGCCGGAGGAACAGTGCCCATCATGGTACATTTGCTCTCGCCGGCCGGTAGGCCTGTGCAAGTCACCAAGGACCTGGCGAGTTTCTGGCGATCGGCCTATCAGGACGTGAAAAAGGAATTGCGCGGGCGCTACCCGCGCCACCATTGGCCCGACGATCCGCTGACTGCCCAACCGACCAACCGGACCAAGCGACGCACGTAGAAATCCAGGGAGAGCCGGTCGCACAGGCCTCGCCTCTCCGCTTGCGAATCGTCAGCAATTCGCGCATGCTACGCGACACGCACAGCAGTCCGTCGCCTAACGAGCCTCGCATGGATCATTTCGCCATCATTACCGCTTTCGGACAAGACCGTCCCGGCATCGTCGCCCTCATGGCCGACAGCCTCTATCAACTGGGCTGCAATATAGAAGACAGCTGCATGACCAGGCTCCGCGGCGAGTTCACCATGATGCTCATGGTCCGCCTGCCGCAGGGACTCGACGCAGAAGCACTAGGCAATCGACTGATGGCCTCGACGCGATCGTTGGATCTTGCCGTTTTGTGCAGAGCGCTTCCCGATCAAGCCGCGCTTCGTCGGCACATACCGGAGGTACCGACCTTCATGCTGTCGGTGTACGGCGCGGACCATCCTGGAATCGTGGCGCAGGTTGCGCGCACCGTGGCGGACCAAGGCGGCAACATCACCGACATGAATACCCGCGTCATCGGCTCGGGCGAGGTCCCCGTCTATGTCATGGTGCTGGAAATTCAACTACCGCAAGACCGGCAGGCGGATCCGCTCAAGCACGCGCTGGAAGCGCTCAAACCGCTGTTGGGTGTCGATCTCACGTTCCGCCCGCTCGACAGTGTGACGTTCTGATCGTGGCGATCCGTCCGGTCCTCCACTATCCCCACCCGACGTTGAAGACCGAAAGCGCCGTCTGCCTGCCCTCCGATCCGGCAACGCAGGCCGTTGTGCAAGACTTGCTCGATACCCTCGCTGCTTCTCCCGGAGTCGCCCTTGCTGCCCCGCAAATCGGCTATGCCTTGCGGGTGATCGTCGTGGATGTGTCGCGTAAAAAGGGCGAGACGGGACATGGGTTGATTGTGATGATCAACCCGGTGATGCTCGTATTGGAAGGACCGAAGATTCTGCGTGAAGGTTGCTTGAGCGTGCCGGACTATACCGGCAACGTGCTACGGCATGAACAGGCGGTAGTGGAAGGTCTGGCGCCGGACGGCAGGAGCGTGACACTCACTACGTCGGGATTCGAGGCGCTGGCGTTTCAACACGAGGTGGACCACCTGAACGGCCTGCTGTTTCTCGACCGCATTCAGTCGCTCAGCACGGACCTCTTTCGGCGGAAGACGCAGGGGTGAGCGAACGCCGTCCGGTCTTGCCTGCGAAGATTACCTGCTCGGCCGCCAGCCTTTAAGGCGAGCCGCAATGGCGTCACGCTGATCGGGCGTCAGCATGGCCGCCAGGACATCGCGCCGCATTTTGGCGCGCCCGCTGTCCTGCCGACTGGCGAGGGAATACCAGAAGAACGCTTCCAGCGTATCCTGAGTCACGCCCTGCCCCTGTTCGTACAACATCCCCATGTCCCGCTGCGCTAGCGCATGCCCTTGATCTGCCGCCCGTTGCAGCCAGCGCACCGCCTGGGCCTCATCGGTGGTGCCCAGGTTTCCGGTGAGCAAGGCCTGGCCTAACATCCATTGCGCATTTGCGTCCCCCTCGCCGGCCAGGGCCTGCAGTTGATATTCGGACGCGGGATCGGCCTGAACGAACGACGCCCAGCCGCAGAGCAGCGCTGTGACAGCCGTCAGCATGACCGCCCACCGTCTCCCTACCGTCATAGAGATTCCCTGTCACAAGCCTCTGAAGTCGGCGCGGCTCGCCTCAACGGCGCGCCTCGACACCTTCTTGCAGGCGATCTTCAACTCCGCCTCGCCGCCACTGCCGGGCGTGACCCGCAACCATTCACGTGTCGACTATCCCGACTGCATCGGGAGCCCCTTCCCCATTTGGTTTGCATTATATTGGTTTGCAAGGGGCGGCTCTTGTGGCCCTCGCACTGGAGTACAATCGACCGTGACGATGCTCCCGCGCCTGGTTCGTTGCACCATCGGTTCGCCAAACCGCCGCCATCATACCATCGCAGGCGCATGACATGCAGCCGTCCCCGCACCTTCTCTTTCATTGCGCGCCGGTGTAGAGTCAGGCCATGCTCGGAAAAAAGCCAGGCAAACGGAGAGCCGCGCCTCTCGCGGTTCGCCAAAAACCTCCTGCCGATCAGGGCAATGCGCAGCGCGTCACGCTGGACCGTCTCCTCTCGAAACTCGGCATCGCCAGCCGGAGCCGGGCGCAGGCATGGATCAAGGCCGGACGCGTCCGTATCAACCAACGCCTCGTGCGCCGGCCCGAGACCTGGGTGGCCTGGCCCGGTGATGTCGTCACACTCGATGAGCACCCGCTGCAGGAAGGCACTCCACGGTTCATCCTCTTTCATAAACCCAAAGGCTTGGTCACGACGCATGCTGACGAGAAAGGCCGGCGCACGATTTTTGACGTGCTGCCTCCGGAATTCACACGTCTGCATGCGGTCGGACGCTTAGACCAAGCCACCAGCGGCCTTCTCCTGCTCACCAGCGACACTGCGATCTCCAGCTTTTTGACAGACCCGAAGCAGCGGGTGCCGCGGCGCTATCTGGTGACCGTGCGCGGCGAGGTCACGGATGAAACGGCGCAGGCGGCCATCGATGGCCATGACGATCAGGGCGAGCGCTTGCACTGCGCGATGCTGGAGATTCAAAAACGCTCCGGGCGGGAATCGCATATGTCCGTGACGTTGACCGAGGGAAAGAACCGGGAAATCCGGCGCCTGTTCAAGGCGCTGGGCCATGAAGTCACTAGGCTTCGCCGCATTCAATACGGTCCCTTCGCGCTCGGCGCTCTCCAGCCTGGCGCCTGGCGCGAGCTTCCGATCGCGGATGCCAAGGCCCTGATTGATCAGGGTTTACCCTGAGTCGAACGCTCTCCGCTTTTCCGGCGTACTGTGTTTGCTCATCCGGTGAAAGAACTTGCCAACCACCGGTGCTGTGCTAAGGTCAAGACAGCAGGCGAAGCGTTCGGGCACACAGTCCACATCGTACTGAACACCCCACTCCGCTCTCGACCTCCAGGACATTTCACCACCATCGCTCCCGACCAGGGAAGGGCCGGCTCGAACTGAACGCCGGTCTGCAGACAGGAGATCAGGATCATGAAGGAGATCATGAAGCGATTCGCCACCGGCCTCACCACCTTGGCCTGTGCCGCCGCCTTGCTTGCGCCGGCGCTGACCTATGCCAGCGGCTCCGACAAGGCCCCGCTGGAAATCAAGGTGCGCGTGAGCGAAAAGGGATTCTTCGATGAGAAGGGCAAGCCCTATGGCGGAAAGCGGATGTTACAGATCCCCAAAGACACGATGGTAAAGATCACCTTCGTCTTCGGCGAAGACCTGACCAGCCTGGCCGCCGGTGACACGCACCAGATTGCCGTGCGGGCCGAAGACGGTTGGAAGCAGGAAACCAGCCCGCTCTGGATGATGAACCGGGAATCGACAATCAGCTTTCTCGCCGGCGAGAAGGGACGGATGCACTATCGCGCCTATTGCATTCTCGACTGCATCGGCATGGAGCACTTGACGAATCTGTTCATCCAGGTCGTCTAGCCAACCTGGTTCGCCGCCATCCAGCGAGACAATGCTGACATGAACGCGCCCGGCGGACTGGCGCCATACGCCGGGCGTTCCATTGCTGAGCAAGCAGTATTTGGAAGACCTTACCCCGTCTGCTAATAACCCCGACCGGTGCTCCCTCCGCCCCCGCCCATCCGGCTCAGCGGCAGCGCGTCATAACGAGTCTTCAGATCGGGATGTGCGGCCAAATACGCGTCGACGGCTTCTTTGTCAGCAAAGATTTCTTTGCTGCGCACGCGATATTCCTCCAATGACAGGCCGCGCTTTGATAACAGCTCGCTGAGCTTGCCATTGATATCATCGCCCATTTCCTTCATTTTCTCCGGCGACGGCCGTTGCCCCGATCCGTATGATTCTCCGCCCTTGAAATAGTTCGTCATCATTTCACCGATCTCGATACGGGCATTGACGAATTTCTCCACATCGGCGGGTTCCGTCGCAAGGCCGGATCCAGACCATAACAACAGGCCCAATGAAACCCCGATGAGATACCGCGATACATGCATGGTCATAATGTCCCCTCTGAGTGAATAGAACAAGGTGAACTGTCTTCCGGCATCATACCATCCGGGCCGGATGCTGCGCACGGGCAGCGCATCACGGGGCTCCCTGCGCGTCTACTGCGGCAACCTCTTCAAGAAATCCCCGAGCACGGCGCGGAACCGAGCCGGATCTTCCGCCATCATAAAATGGCCCGTATCGAACGCCACGACCTGCGAGCCGGAAATCTGCGCCTGGATGTCCTTCGCAATGGCCGGCGTCGCCACATCATCCTTCGACCCGACCAGGATCAAGGTCGGCGCCCGGATGCCGGTCAATTGGCCGCGCACCGAAAATTGCGACATGGACGTGAGCGCCTCGCGGATCACCGTGCCGTTCCAGGTGGAAATGCGGTCGAGCAGCGGCTGATACGTCTTCGCCTGCGCGCCGGCGGGAAAACTCTCCACAATCATATTCTTCGAGACCTCGCGATAGTCGCGGGGCGCGCCGATCGAGGAAATATCCTTGTCCAGAATCATCGGCCCGTCGGTCGTCGAGACCAGCACCAAGGCCCGTACGCGTTCCGGATGATCCAGAGCCAGCTGCTGGAGAATCATGCCGCCCATCGAGACGCCCACCCACACCGCCTTCTGGATCTGGAGCACATCGGCCAATTTGATCAAATCGCGGGAAAAATTGGGGATGGAAAAACCCGTCACCGGCTTTTCCGAATCGCCGTACCCGCGCAGGTCCACTGCGATACCGCGAAACTCCGGAGAATAGGCGCCCACGTATTGGGGAAAGATATTGCTGGTCGTGACCACGCCGTGCACGAAAATAATCGGATCACCGGTCCCCGCTTCCAGAACGCTGAGATGCAGGCCGTCGAGATCAACCATATGGCGTTGGAACGGCTGGTCGGGAGGAATGACATCGGCAAGTTGTGGCGGATGGGCGCCGCTGTTGGTGCGGACCGGAGGAGCCGACCCGGCGCACCCGACGACCCCAATCAGTCCCAGCGCGAGAAGCATTGTAGAAACCGGCATGCAGCTCCCCTTTCTAAACAGGCTGACGGCGATCGGTCTAGCGTAAGCTGTCAGGCACACAGATTCAATGCCGGAATCAGGGCAAAGGCAGACGGGGTCCAGGGATTCCGCTAGTCCTGATTTCCGATAACAGGCGGTAGAACTGGAGACAGAGCAGTTGATGACTCTTCATGTGACGAGGAGGCCACCATGAACGCAGCCGACACAGCACCCGGTTCGTCGCATCCAACAGCAGCGGCTTCTGGAGGACAACAAGGGCTCTGGCCCCTGTCGGTCCGCGAGTTCATGAAGCTCCCCGTGTCGGGACTGCGTTCGACCGGGACACGTATCCGGTTCACGCGCGTGCCGCCTGCCGGTCAGGCGGCATACGGCGCGAGAAAGGATTGATGAGGTGTACGATGTTGATCGATGAGAGTTTTCTAACAGATGACGAACGCAAAGCCGCTGAGGCCGCATTCCGTGGCCTCCCCCTGAACTCCCAGTGGTCCAAGGGGGCGCAGAGAATCTACATCGGCATCGTAGCAGTCACCCGCGGCCGGGCCGTCGTCACCGATCAGGACCGGGAGGAGGCAGTCGGGACAATCTGAGCGTAGCTACCCGTTGCCGTTGCGAGCCTCCGTAGCATTGACCCGCAAGAGGTCAGCCGGTGGCGGCCCGCGCTGCGGGAACAGCGTACAACTCTGTCAGAGGAATCTAGCCCGCCTGATTCATGACGGTGTGTCGTGAATAGCGCGGGCTCACTTGCGTCAAGGGATCGGATGGTTCCGGAAGCACGTCATCCCGAAACGCGTCCTCATCTTTACTTTTTACTGGGATGGTGGCAACCTGATCTTATCGTGATTTCTCAACTGGCGCGGTGGATCCCCATCCGGGTTGAGAGGTGGAGCGAGATGTTTGCTTCAGCTCCCTGCGCACCGCTCATGAAACGTTCACCATCCGCCACTGTCTCCTCCTGTCACCATCAGACCCAGCTGTCTCAGGCCAAACTCCGGGGTTCTGAAAAAGGCCCGGCAGTAGAGAAACGTCCGTTCTTCCCCCCTGATCCACCACGCGCCTAGCGAGAGAGAGATGTTTAATCCGCCCAACTTCACGCTCTCCGAACTGACAGATACCCTCACCACCCTCCGGAAAATTGGCGCAGATGCGGCCAGCATGGAGGAGGTTGCAGGACAAATGGTGCGATTCCTGTATGACCATTTTCTGATGAAAGGCACGTCCCAACGATCCTGTGCACTCGTGCGGCTGTTCGTCACTCAACCATTCGGCGGATTGAATTCAGAGTTGCAGAACCGCGCGCGACAGATGCTCGGGAATATTGAGGAATCCCCTACGCATAAGTGCCTCGTCTTGTTAGGGACCGTGGGACAAGAACCGGCGTGGAACTCCAGGCACCTGTCGAGCGGCCACCAGGTCATTCCGCTGCCCAGCGAACAGGTCCTCACCAGTATTCCCATGATCTCGCAGCTCATCCACCAGCTTGGAATCGACGTCAATTGTGTGATCAAACCGACGCCGACTATGCTGCTCGCAGCTGAGCAACAAGCATACAACGTCTTTTATGTCCCGGAGGCGGTAGGAAGCCCCTACATCCCAGCGCAGAACACTTTTGTCATTCCATTCGGCATCAAATCTGTGCTGGGGTTCGGAGGATTACTCCCGTCAGGGGAGCTCTTTGCCATCATTCTATTCAGTAGAAATCACATCCCTGAGGAAACGGCGCAGCTCTTTAAGCCATTCGCGCTGGCCGCAAAGGCGAGCCTCCTTCCCTTCGATACCCCCGACATGATTTTTTCCAACCCCCGTCGTTCGGCGCAGCTTCAGCGATCGCAAGCCGCCCCGACGGCAGACCAACTCCGCTCTCAAGCGCTGGTGCTCAACCAATTGATGGATGTGTACGAGCGCACCGTTCGTGATCAGTCATCGCGCCTCGACAAAGCCTTGTTCGATGCCCAAGCCGCCACGCAAGCCAAATCGGCCTTCCTGGCCGTCATGAGCCATGAAATCCGCACGCCCATGAACGGCATTATCGGGATGACCGGGTTGCTGCTCGATACGGAGTTAACGGATGAACAACGCGAGTATGCCGAGATCGTGCGCCGGTCCAGCGATGCGCTTCTCGACATCATCAATGACATCCTGGATTTCTCTAAATTCGAAGCGGGCAGGTTGACCCTGGAGTCGATTGATTTCGATTTACGGGCGATGGTCGAGGAGGCGTTGGACCTCTTTGCCGAGCCGGCGCAGAGCAAGGGGTTGGAGATCGGGTACCTGCTTCATGCGGACGTGCCCACGGCGCTGCGGGGAGACCCGGGCCGGCTGCGACAGATCCTTGTGAATTTGACCGCCAATGCGATCAAGTTTACCCAGCAGGGAGAAGTGATCATCCTCGTCACCCACGGAGCGGAGACCGACCAGCAGGTCACGATTGAATTCGCGGTATCGGATACGGGAATCGGCATATCTCCTGAGGTCCAGGAGATGCTGTTCAAACCGTTCTCTCAAGCGGATACATCAACAACACGAAAATTTGGCGGCACGGGGCTGGGGCTGGCCATTTGTAAGCAGCTCGTGGAACAGATGGGCGGGGTGATCGGAGTCGAAAGTATGCCCGGCCAGGGATGCACATTCCGGTTCACGGTGCAGATGGCCAAACAGCCGGCCCAGCTTCAAGAGCCGCCGGCGGTGAAAGGGTCGCTCCCGGGACGACGAGTCTGCATTGTTGACGACAACGCCACCAATCGACGCATCCTGGAGCATCATGCTCAGCAATGGGGTCTCCGGAGCGTCAGCGCTTCTGACGGTCATCAGGCGCTGACGCTTCTGAGGCAGGCTGCAGCCGGCGGAGAGCCGTTTGATGTCGCGATCCTCGACCTCCTCATGCCCGAGATGGACGGTTTCGAACTGGCGCGCGCGATTTCCGCGGATCCGGACCTGGCCGCGACACGTCTTATTCTCCTGACATCGGTCGGCATGCGCGGGCAGGCGGGGCTGGCGAAAGAGGCTGGAATCGCCGCCTATCTCACGAAACCCGTGCACCGTGCGCATCTCTATGATTGTTTGTCCCGCATGATTGAGATGCCGGCCAAACCTGCTCCCGGCAGTGCCGACGGTGACATCCGACAACGGTCCCACGACGTCTTATTGACCCGGCATGTGCTGAAGGAACTGGAAGTGGCGGAAAAAATACGAATCCTGGTCGCCGAGGATAATATCGTGAATCAAAAGGTCGCAGTTTGCCAATTGGAAAAACTCGGATATCGGGCCGACGTGGTTGCGAATGGACTCGAGGCGGTCGAGGCTGTATCCCGAATCAACTATGCGCTGATCCTGATGGATTGCCAAATGCCGGAGATGGACGGGTTTGAGGCAACGGCGGCGATTCGGAAAGAAGAACGGGACCAGAAACGCCCACGTGTCCCCATCGTTGCCCTCACCGCAAACGCCATGCAGGAGGATCAGCAAAAATGCCTGGATGCCGACATGGACGACTACCTGAGTAAGCCCATAAAAAAAGAAAGCCTCATGATGACCATTAACAAATGGGCGTCACAGAGCCGCGGCACACAACGTCAGAAGGACGATCACAGTGCCTGAGGACGACGCTCTCTTTCCCCGGCGCTCTCTGCCGGAGTGGCGCCGAGCTCTTTCCAGGCCGGATATGTCGTCGAGGGGCCTCAGGCGCCTGGACGGTCATCCAGACATTCGTTGACGTGGCTGCCTGCACTCGTGGATATGCGCCGTTCATTCACGGCCCTTCGTCATACTTGCGAGCATTGCCGTATGACGTTTCGACCGGATACTTCGCGTTGTTTTTCTCCAGCTTCGAGCGCACCGCGTCATTCACATCCAGGCCAAGGTCGTGGCAGAGATAGGACAGGAGCATCACCACATCGGCGATTTCGTCCGTGACACGTTCCCGTGACGGACTGTCGAGCAACCGCGCCACTTCCTCGTGAGACTTCCATTGAAAGACTTCCAGGAGTTCGCTCGCCTCGACTGCAATGGCGGCAGCGAGTTCCTTCGGTGTGTGGAACTGCTCCCAGTTGCGCTTCCGCCGAAATTCCAGCACCGCCGCCATGACCTCAGCATTCAACATGGCTCACGCTCCTTCCAAGAGTGTGCATCAAGCTCGCCTCCGGCTGTTCAATACCGTCGCGCGCTCCTGTTCATCGGCCAGCGGCACGGAGACGCTGCGCCGTTGCCGGGCAGTGTGCGACCTCGCCCCGGATGATTGCAAGCAATCCCTCCCGGTCAGGCCTCTCCGGTGATGCATCGCAGTCCCATGATTGAAATCGCGCGGTGAGTGGCGTAGAGAATTGGCACGGGAGGTCCGATCATGAACCGATGGCTGTTGTGCGCCGTATCTCTGCCGCTGGTACTGACTGCGTCTGTCTCTGCCCAGAGCCCTTGTTCGGATTGTTTCTACGCCGCTGAAGAGGAGGTGCGCAAATGCCTCGATAATGCCATCAGCGCGGGCGATAGAAATAGCTGCCTGGAAAACCGGCGGGTGCGCCTCAAGGCCTGCAGCGACAATCAATGTCAGGCGGTCAGGGAGGAAACGGCAACCACGGAGGCCCACTCGCCATCCGGCCGGCCCGGCCTCGCCCCCTACACGCCCACGGAAGGTGAATGGCTGGCTCTGATTACGAGAGCCGGCCTGCGCCGCGAGGCCAGCGCTGACCGTCCCTATTCGCTCGACATCGTCCTCGCCGATCCGCAGACGCTTCACATCGTCGTTCGGCATGCATCCACGATGGACCGGGAGCAGGTGAGGAAAGCCATCGAATCCGCCAGGGAAGCGATCAGGAGCACGGCCAAAAGTTACGGCTGGGACACGTGGGTCAAGATCCGGGAAACGGTCGAAATGTCTGCGGCGAAGAAATGAGCGCCTTCATGAGGCAAAACTATTCCGACTCTTTATTTCATGATCAGCATGATTTGCGCCGGCGTGAGAAGCGCGCCTGGTTGATGGCGTCCCAGCCAGGCCAGCGCCTCCGGCCCCGACAGCCTCAAAACCGACCGTGCCAGCAACGTCGCAAATAATGCCGTGCGTCCGAGCCCGGCGGAACAATGGATCAGCAGGTTGCGCCCCTGCGCGGCCTGTTCGCGCGCCTGCCTGAGCACGCCGGGCAGGCGGCCATCGGCGGGCACGCCGTAGTTGGGAATCGGCAGCGGAAGCACCGTCAGCCCTTCGGCTTGATAGATTGCGAGCAGATCCCGCCCTGTTTTTTCCCGGCATTCATCCGGCTCGGCCAACAACACCACCCCATGAATCGCGGCGGCTCTGAACTCCGGCAACAAGGTCCCGTCAGGATCATACAGGCCGAACGGCATCGCGCTGCCGTAGATCCGGCCGGGCAGATTGAGCGGGTATGGCGTCAGCACCGTTCCGCTCTTTTGCTCTGGTGATGAGTTACCTGGCATGATGTTCAGTCCAGTGTGTCCAATCCGCGAGAGTGGCCTTCGTCATCGCCTTCGCCGCTTTCCGTAGCCAGGCGGATTTCCTCGCAGCCAGGTCGCGTTGGACCGCTTTGATGTGTGGCTGGTCCCCGAGATGCACATTCGCCGTCTCCCAGCCCATCGCATACAGCAACTTGCCCTCGTCCCGTTTCCTCGGCAGCGCCGTCACTTCAATCCGGGAGCAGTAGGGCGACAGCCGCCGGAGCAGCCACTGGCCCTCCATCCGCACAAACGGATCGCGGCAACGCACGGACTGCTCCAACATCGATGGATACAGCAGCGCGCCGCTCCCCTTCTGCCCTTGAGCCCAGAGACCGGCAGCAGCGATCAGCCGCTTCGCCTCCCGGGCCACCTTCCCGCCGCGCCACTCGGCAAGCGCCACAAATCGCGGGCGCCCCAGGCTGCCGAGACCCGAGCGCCGCCGCCTGAGACTATAGGCGAGACCCGCCTCCGGCATCACCTGCTCGAGCGCGTCCGTCACCTCGTGAGGGACCGTGTCTTGGACCATCGGCAGCGCCGCCATCTTTTTCCAGAATTTCACCGGATCGCGCAGCGAGTTCGTCGCGATCTCACGCAACCAGGCATGCTGTTCCGACAACACAAACGGCTTCCCGCCTGCCCGCAGGCCTTCGACGTAGCCGGTCAGCACCGCCTCGCAGGCCTCACCCAACTTGACGGCAAGATGCTCAGCCCGACCGGCAAGCCTGGCGCTCACGACCAAGCGCACCAGGTCGCTCTGGTAGGGAACAACGCAGGCCTCGTCGAAATCGTTGATGCCCCAAATCAGACGCCCTTCGCTATCGCGCCACGTGCCGAAATTTTCGACATGCAGATCGGCGACCGCCCGCAGCGCCGGCGCCCCGGCCAGACCGGCACAGACTTCCGGCCAAACCTGCATCCACCGGTAGCAGGTAGCCCGGAGAAAAGAGAACGCGCTCTGCGTCATCAGGGTATGCTTCACACGCAGATCCGCCGGCACAACCGGCACCTGCCGCGCCGACCATCGCTCATACTCGTGCGTCGCCTGGAGAATGTTCATGGGGAATCAGGTTGGTGACGCTAAGGGATCATGTCGGGCAGCTGATCGCACGGTGTGCGGAGAACCTCTACCAAGTCACCGGCACAGGCGCGTTGGATCACACGGCTGTGAACGCGCCTGTGGAGGGAGAGGCGCCCGATGTGTCCCGTGAAAATATCAGGCCTCCGTGGGTGACTCCGGATTCCATGGAACAGGTGCAGGTGAAGGCAGCCATACGTTCTGGGCGATCGGCGCCTGCCAGCGTGTCTCACCTCTTCCGTCTTGCTAAAATCCCAGCGCCTTTTCCAGATCTTCCTGGCCCTTTTTAAATTGTTGTCTGCCCGCCGCTTCCTTCTTTTTGGTCACGGCCTCCAGTTCCGCGGCTTTTTTCTTCAGGGCTTCGCTTTCGGCTTTGTTCGCCAGCTCCTCTTTTTCCTCCGCCAACGAAGCGGCTTGCGCGGTCTTGATGGCGCTGTCGGATACCATAGTCCAGTTCAACCGATAACCGGGACGCTTGAAGGCCAGCTCTTGATAGACCACCACGTAGCGGGTGGGATAGCTGCGCTGACCGATCTGCCGTTCCTCCAGCACGTACACGGTCGGAGCGCCGTAGAGATTCGGCTGGTAGGTATCGAAGTACATCCTCCCCATGCCTCCTTGCGTCGATAACGAACCTATCCGTTGTATGTATTCGAGATAGGCTTGCATGTCTTTCGGATCCGGGGCCTTTTCCTGTTCCACCTGCGTCCGTTGCCATTCATTGAGCGCTTCTTCTTCATCCCGCAACTGATAGCGATACTGCTCCTTGAACTGGTCCAGTGTATACGGCCCCTTCTTGGCCTTCGGTTTGTAGAACTGCGCCGGGTCGCCCTTGCCCCTTGCCACATAGGAGAGACGCCCCTTCATCGCATCGCTGGAGTCGAAGACGTACACACTGTCTGGCATCAGCGGGAGCGATAATTTCCCGGCATCGGCCGGCTTTTCCACCTCGCGGCCCGTGCGTATCGGCATGATGCGCTCCTTCAGAGAGTCCAACGCCTTGCCTTTCCCGCGCGTGATCATGTGCGACACCGCATGGCGGACATCCGGGACGGGATCGTTGGTGAGCGGAATGAGTAAGTCCACGTCCTGATCCTGCGGCCCGATCATCCCGATGGCATCCGCAGCCGCGATCCGGAGTTCGACCTCGTCGCTCCTGAACAGGCGGACGATATCCGGCAGATGCTTCCGATCGGCCGAGGACCCCAGCGTCAGCAGGTCATCCTTGACGATGTCGACGAACTGCGGCCGGAGCGTGTCACAGTTCGATGCTTTGGCCGGTTTCCCGACACAGCCTCCGAGGAACTGATCCACCACATCATCTTTGGGAGTCGCGCCCGCGGTCGCAACCGGTAAGAGCGGGCAGAGGGAAAGCAGCGACAGCGTGAACAGGCGCATCATGGTCGATACGGATTGTGATTGACCTCGGTTCATGAAGAGTCCTCCTGAGTCTTGCCCGGCGCCGTTAATTCGGGCTGAAGCTGCCGCCTGTGTTGAACCCTCCCGGGTCATAGGCTGAATTCTGGTACGCCTCGCCGGATTTCCTAACGTGCTTGCTCGCATCAGCCTGCCGTTGCAGGTGTGCCTTGATGCCACTGACCAGCCTGTCGATGCTGACGGCTAATTGGGGGCAATCCTGCTTGATCTTCTGCAGCTTCTCGATTGACGCCTCGTTGCTGGGCATTGCCGCACTGCGAGACTGCCCCCACAGGTCATTGCCCACCGCTTGGCACAGTTGACTACTCGACACGGCCTCGCTGCCGGTTGGAAACGACATCGCAAGCACGCACAGCCCCATGCCCCACAGCGCCCGATGTACGCCTGCCATAATCCCCCCTGTATCGTTTCGTCGTAATGCAGTATAACGAGGCCCATGAACCTTCCACCCCCTCGCCACTGGCATCTCTGCTTCCTGCTCTGCGCTTGCACCGTGGCGGCCTACTGGTCCGGCTTCGGTGGAGATTTTCACTACGATGACACGGTCGCGATTCTCGAAAATCCCCATCTCGATGGATGGCGGCACTTCTTCGGGCACCTCGATCACATGGTCCGCCCCGTGTTATACGCCACGTTCCTCTTCGACCGTTCGCAGTATGGAGCCGATCCGTCCGGCTACCACCTCCTGAATCTCCTGCTACACCTCGGGTCAGGATTGCTGATCTTCCGCATCCTCACCAGCGCGGTATCGGATGAGCGCTCCTCGGTCCCGTTCTGGGCCTCCCTGTTCTTCCTCATCCACCCCATCGCCACGGAAACGGTCACCTACATCTCGGGACGGGCCTCCGGCTTGATGTCGTGCTTCTACCTCGGCTCGCTGTTGCTCTACATCAGGGCAACGGAAGGTTCCGGGCCAAGGAGGTTCGGCCGGGCTCCTTTTATAGGCTCGATAGTCCTCTTCCTGCTGGCGATCGGTTCCAAGGAAACAGCGGGCACCTTTCCGGTCGTGCTGCTGCTCTGGGACCATGTGATCCGCCGGAAGCATGGCGACGAACTACGCACTGCCGTCCTCCGTGACCATCTGCCGTTCTGGATTGTTCTGCTGCTCGCTGCCGGCTGGGCGATGCTGCACCCGCGCTATTCGGCGCTGGCGCAGTTCAGCATTCACCTCCGCCCCTGGCTGGTCAATTTGCTAAGCGAGCTGCACGCCACGGTCTATGCGCTGCTGCTGTACTTCACGCCCTGGAGTCAAAACTTCGATCATGATCTCCCGCTCTTCCATTCTCCGGCGCAATGGCCGCTGCCCCTCGATAGCCTGTTCCTCTCGGCCATGGCGGCTAGCGCGTTCATCGCCCGCCGACGTTTTCCGCTGATTGCGTTCGGTCTTGCCTGGTTTTTCCTGCAGCTTCTTCCGACCAGCCTCATTCCACGCAATGACCTGCTCAGCGAACGCAACCTGTATCTGGCCTCGCCGGGATTGCTGATCGCGCTCGTCTCACTCGGCTCTCACGCCGAGCAACGGCTCACGATCGCCTGTTCCCGCCCCGCTGTCGTCCGGACCGTTTCCCTGGGTCTTGCCTCAGCGCTGGCCTTGCTCCTCGCCCTCTTCACCCACCAGCGAAATGACCTCTACCGGGACCAGCTTTCGCTCTGGGCGGATGCGGTCCTGAAATCTCCGAACAAGGCCAGGCCGCACAACAACCTGGGACGAGCCTATGCGCTGCAGGACGAGTGGGACCGGGCCATCGACGAATTTCGACTGGCAGCCAGACTCGATCCCAATTTCATCGTCGCGCAGCAGAATCTCCGCGACGCCTATCTCCATCGCGCCGGACGGCGATAGCGCTTGCGCCTCACGCAGTCAACCACTCCCGTCCTGCAGGAGCTCATGGCCATACCGAAGCAGGCTGGTGGCCTGCGTCCATTGGTCTGTCAGGTTCAATCCCACCAACAACAACCGGCGCCCGTCCTTGAACATGCTCGCGACGAGGCAGCGGCCCGCCTTGCTCGTGTAGCCGGTCTTGACGCCGTTGACATCCGGATCGGCCAGCAATTCGTTCGTGCTGTGCAGGGAGAGTTGTCTGGACCCGTCCACGGTGGCGATGTCCCGCACGACCGTCCTGACCATCATGGAAAAGACCGGCTGCCGGAGCGCCTGTTCGGTGAGCGTCGCCAGGTCCGCCGCGGTGGAATAGTGTCCCGGCGCGTCGAAGCCGCAGGGATTCGCAAACCGGGTGTCTTTCAAATCCAGTTTCCGCGCCCGCTCGTTCATGAGGGCGACGAACCGCTTGTCGTCGCCCCCGATATGCCAGGCCACCGCTTCGCACGCATCGTTCGCGCTGGCCACCAGCATGGCCGTGATCAGATCACGGAGAAGAAATTGTTCCCCGGGACGGAAATGGTAGATGGACGGGTGCGTAATCGCGCGCGGATGGATCGTCACCACGTCCTGGAGCGGCGCGGCGTCCAGGGCGATCAGCGCGGTCATGATCTTGGTGAGGCTCGCGGGAGCCAGGCGACGGGTGGAGTGTTTTTCCAATAAGACGCGCCCGGATGTCAGATCGATCAGGTACAAGGCTGACGCCCTGACGGCCGGCCGATCCGGCCGGGGAACCACTCCCTTCTCCATTGCGCGGAGGGGCGCCGGCAAAACGACGGCGGCCAGCATCACGGCAAGGAACAGTGATCCGCCCACCAGCCACCTCTTCATGTTGCAGTCAGCCTATCGGCCGAACAAGCCCTTCATGAATTCGTTGGCCTTCTGCATATCCGACCGCTCGTCCCCGGAAGGTTCCGGTTCCTGCGGCGCTGGCGGCGGCATGACTTGCGGCCGCGCCTGGCCCCTTCCCATATTGGGCCTGCCCATGCCTTCTGCACCCATATCCGGCCGGCCCGCCGGTTGCCCCATGCCGGGACGTCCTCTCCCGGGCGCGCCCATCATGCCCATCATTCCGCCCATGTCGAGCTTGGTGAATCCTTCCGGGATCTCGAACAGTGCGGGGTCCTGCCGGCCGATCGCAAGGTTGCTAAGTTCGATGAGCATCCGCTTTTTGTCGTTGCCTTCTTTGTACAGCAGATCCTGTTTGACGTTGATGCCCTCTCTCGTCCGCCACGAGAATCCGCCGAATTTCTTGCCGTCCGTGCTGGTCGCGATGGTCTTGTACTTCGTCACCTTCATGCCGTTCAGCGTGTCTTCTCCCACAACCGTGTCCTCGTAGGTCCATTGCGACGGATCGTTTTCCTGCCCCTGAGCCTGCCCCCCGCTCAGGGAATACTCCATATACATGTGTTCCGACGGCATCAACATCCACAGGACCTTGCTGTCATACCGGAAGATCTGCACAGCCCCCTCGCCTGCGCCAGTCAGTTCCTTGCGCTCCTTCGTCGGCGTGACGTAAACGTGCTGCTGGATGGTGCCTTCCTCCGTTTGCATGGTCGAATCAGCCGAGTACTCGGCCTGGGGGCGGGTCGGTTGCGCCGCAGAGGCAAACCCTCCGGCCAGGACCGTCGCAAGGGCGAGGATCAGGGGCATCACGTGGGACATGGCAAACTCCTTTGTGTCTGGAACGTTGGCTCGCATATCGTCTGTCAGCCGTGATCTGGCTTCATGTTGCGCCATGCCGCTATGGGAAATTATGCGGAAGATTAGTCCTGTCCGGGTCACAAGTAAAGGGGGGGGAATTGCAGGGAAACGCCTTGCGGAAAGGGATCGGGAAGCGGTGATTTTGTCTCGGAGCAGCAGATGCCCGGGGCGGCATCAGTCCTGACCGAATGTGCGGTCCAACGACTTCAGGCTCTTCGTCGTTCGGAGCGCTTTGGCATCGAGCTGCGCGCGACGGAGAATCCAGCGAGGCGCATACCGGCGTTCTTCATCCGGACGATTCATGAGCAGCGTCGCGCAGAGAATCCCCTTTCTCAGCCACCAGACACTGAGCTGTTTTTTCTTCATCTCCCCGCGATACACGACTTGATCATGGCCCTGCGCATCACCCCAATATTCGTACGACAGGTCGAACTCATCGGAAAAGAAATAGGGCACGTGGATGAAGGGCTGGAATTTGTCCATCATGTTCCGCATGGCCACCCGCCCCTGCTCCACCGCATTGTCCCAATGTTCGATCCTCATGCGGCGCCGGAATATCCGGTCCGGATAGTTGGCAATATCCCCCGCCGCCCACACGCTGTCCACGCTGGTCTCAAGGTACTCGTTGACCCGGATCCCGTCGTCATCATGCACAAGCGGCGTGTCTGTGAAGAGATCCACGGTCGGCGTCACGCCGATCCCCGCCACGACGAGATCCGCCGGAAGACGCCCGCCGGAAGCCAACAGGACTTGCCCGCTGCCTTTCTCTCGCGAAAAACCGACAACTTTTTGATGCTTCACGAAACGGATGCCATGACCCAAAAACTGCTTCTCGAAAAACGCCGACACCTCCGGCGTAAACACACGTTCCCAGACGCGATCCCCGGGAAACACCATCGTGGTCGGCATGCCTTGCCCGGTGAGGACGGAGGCCACTTCCATCCCGATAAAGCCGGACCCGATGACCACAGCCTGCTTGCCCTTTGTGATGAGCTGGCGGATGTGCTGCGAGTCCGGCAATTGCCGGAGGTAACAGATCCATGGCTGGTCGGCGCCCGGTACCGTGAACTTCCGCACCGAGGACCCGGTGGCGATCAACAATTTCTCGAAACCGATGGTCTGGCGGGAGGGACCATGCAGCAGACGGCGTCTGAAGTCCACCTTCTGCACGCGAAAGTCCCGAAACAGGGTGATACCCTGTTTCTGATAGAACCGGGCATCGGAGATGAGAATCTCGTCGGGTTTCTTTTTGCCGGCGAGAAATTCCTTCGACAAAGGCGGACGCTCATAGGAAGGAATATGCTCCGCTGAGACAATCGCCAGTTGCCCCTTGCCGCCGCCCTGCGACACAAATTCTTTCGCCGCATACCCGGTCCCCACACCGCCGCCCAAAATGACCATGGGAAAAGACTTCATAGTACCCTTCCTCCTCCATTACTAGGATGGATGATGTGAGCTCCAGCTTACACAAAGGGGGGAGCGTACAACAGGGGGAAATACAGGAAAGAGCACCCAAGACAAAGCCCAACCATCCTGCCGTTTCTTGAAGACTGCGTGCAGACACGATAAAAAAAGCTCCGTCCCCTTTCGAAGGCGGAGCGTCCAGCATTCACAATGACAGCCTCAGCCTGCGTGGTTGGTGTCAGACAGTTTCTTCACTAACGCCGACATTTCTTCCAGCTTCCGCGTCCCGGCGGACAAGTCATTTTCCAGCCGCTCGATCATGTCGAGGCAGGTCTTCACCGTGTCAACGAGTTGAGCCTGCGTCATTGTGGGCAGTTTTTCTTCCAATTCCTGTCGCTTCATATGATTGTGACTCCTTGCCAAACCCTCATCGTTCGAGCTTTTTTTTGATGGCCGCCAGGTTCTCAGGAGTTGATCGCACCCGTAGCGTGAGCCCTTCGGCATCATAGGCTTCGGACAAGATGCGCATCTTGGCGCGGATCTCCGCGACGACGCTTTGAGCCGTAAACGGAATCCGCAATTCCTCGTCAAGCATATCGCTCTCAAAATACCCCATGATGCGCTCACGGAGCGCCTGCAGATCGTCCTTGTTTCTCGTGGACAGCACAATGGCGTCGGGATATTCCGCCTTCAGGGCTCCGAGCTCATCCGGCCCGAGACGGTCTCGTTTATTCAACACCAACAGGCTGGGCACATCCGTGGCGCCGACTTCAGCCAACACCTTTCGGGTGACGTCGAGTTGGGAGCGAAAGGACGGATCCGAGGCATCGACGACAAACAGCAAAAGCGAGGCACTGGCCGCTTCATCCAGTGTCGACTTGAACGACGCCACCAGGTCATGCGGGAGTTTCTTGATGAAGCCCACCGTATCGGACAGGAGGACCTTCGGACGCGTCTCCGGATACAAGGGCCGGATCGTGGTATCGAGCGTGGCGAACAGCTTGTCGGCCACGAGCACCTCGCTGCCCGTCATCGCCCGCATGAGCGAGGATTTTCCGGCATTCGTGTAGCCCACGAGCGCGACCGTCAATTCGTGTTCCCGCCTGGCGCGGCGCGTCCGATGCTCGTCCCCGATCGCGGCCAATTCCGCCCGGAGTTCTTTCGTGCGATCGCGAATTCTGCGCTTATCGAGTTCCAGACTCGTTTCCCCGGCCCCCTTGCCACCAACGCCCCCGCCTTGCCGCTCGCTGCCGCCGCCGGTTTCCCGCAAACGCGGCGCAAGATAATTGAGTCGCGCGATCTCTACCTGCAGGCGGGCCGCTCTGGTTCGCGCATGCCGGCTGAAAATCTCGATGATGACCCCGGTACGATCGAGCACCGGCACGCCGGCGGCACGTTCAAGGTTTTTTAATTGGGACGGCGACAGATCACAATCCACGATAACGATCTGCGCTTGTTCGCGGGGGCTGGGAGCAGCCTCGATGGTGTCGTCCGATTCGTCGTCGTCTGATTCTTTCTCGACGTCTGAATCATCCGCCTCGTCCTTCGCCGCCGCCTTGTCCTTGGGCCGACCAAATGCCGATTCGATTTTCCCGGACCCACCGGTCCACAGCGCCAGTTCGGCGAGTTTGCCCTCCCCCAGAACCGCCGCATATCGATCGGAACTCCGCTTTTGCGTCACACGGCCCACAACAGTGTATCCGAGGGTCGTCACCAGACGGGTGAGCTCTTGCAGCGAACTGTCCACCTCCTCCGCAGTGACGCGGGGGGTGCGGATCGCCACAAGCACGGCATTCGATTGTGCGGGCTTCGACATCGCAGGCCTTTCCTTGCGCACAGTTTCGTGAGGGAGGGCATTGTAACAGGAAACGTCTGGTTCAGGTCAGCTCCCATTGGGCCAAGCGACCGGGGATACTGCCCCATACCCCACACTTAGCAGGTCAGGGACGCATTCAGGACTCTGCTTCATCATCAGCGGCCTGGCGGGGAATGGAAGGTCGAAGCCGGCAGGTCTACGCCTGATCAAAGGGTTCCACGATGAGCGGCTTCAAGGCGAATGGAACGGTCATCGCTCGTCAAGGTTGAATACACAGTATCGGGTGATCTACAAAGTTGAAGAACAGCGCGTACTGGTCGTGATCATGGACGTAACAGCCCACGATTATCGGAGGCAATGATGAAAACCAAAAACGTTCGCCCGGCAAAAGCGCGAGTGGTGGTCTCGGTAGGAGAGTCCGTTCGGATTGTCCGAGAACTGCAAGGGCTGACGCAAAGCGAGCTGGCTCGAAGGACCAAGATTTCACAGTCCACAATTTCGGCCATTGAAAACGACACCATCAATCTTGGCGTCGAACGGGCCAAAACTCTGGCGCGGGTCCTCCAGTGCCATCCAGCCGTCCTGGTCTTTCCCGGCTGGGACGTGGCGAAGCAGTCCGCCGCATAGCCCCCTGATCGGCAGTATTCGGCTCCACCCCTAGCTGACAATGATTCTTGGCACCATTTCACTTCTTTAGGCAAGCTACCGTCTGCGTAGGTTCCGAGTTGCCTTGCCTACAAATAAATCTACCTTCTTCGAAAATAAAGGAGCACCAGGAACAGTGAAGGGGCCGTAAAGATATTCGGCCTGCACAGATTTGACCGCACCGTGCGACAGACGAGCAACAAAATGGGTCAAGTCTCTCGCATTCTGCTCGTGCTTCTCATCAAGTGTTTTGTCCGTCACAAACTCATGAATCAACAAGACTGCCCTATCCAGGCCCATTTCCTCTGCCTTACGCAGGTGCTCCTGCCGTAGCAGTGAGTAGTTGATAGCGAATATGCTTCAACGACGGCTCGTTGCTTAGGCGTGGACCCAATAAAGCTACAGCCAATTGCTGGATACGAGTGACACCGTTCGACCGGCTATTCTGCAGGTAGCGCTCAAGAGCCGAAGCCAACGCATCTGGAACAGTCTCACTAAACGGCTCATCGGCCTTCGCCTCGACCGCGGCCAGGAATTGTCCGAATGCATACTTAGCATAAACAACAAGGTCGGTATTCCGTGGCTCACCGGCGAAGCTGTCAAAAGAAAGCTTGGCTTCAGGCTCAGCCACCCACTCGTGCACACCTGAAAATGCAACGTTAGAGGCCAACGTCTTCTGAACTTCGCTAGGAAGCTCTGAACCATTCAGCCCCAACCAAGCGTGCGCAACCTCTTTAGCGCTCCGATCAGCAACCCATTGATCTTGACTCTTGGGGCCAGCGCGAAGCTCCCAGGTCCTTCAAGCTGAGTATTTCTATGCCGTTTTTCTTAATAGCCATACTGAAAGCACTTACTTTCTACCAATTATGGTCTAGCCTAGATCTGCGGCTGATAGAGATATTTCTGAAACCCCGCGAAGACCCGCCCGATCTCTTCTGGTTTCCCTAGATCCGCCACGGCGTCGGCAATGGCATTGTGGTACTTCAGTTTGAGCAGCGGCGACAGCTTGTCCTGAGCGAGTTCGTCCACCCCAACCTTTACATACTGCCCCAGGACGAAGTCGAGGAACCCTTGTTGCTTGCCGGTGAAGTGTGTCCGGATTTTCACCTTGGCCCTGGCGGCCCGCTCCTCGCGGGTCAGCGGAGCCATCGCATAAGCCACATGGGCCAGCACATCGAACAGGTCGCTGTTTTCCGCATCGATGACGCGTTGCATCTCCGCCATCTGCTCGGCGCCGAAGCCCTTCTCGGCCAGACCCTGCAACAACCTGACACGCGTATCCGGTACGCTCCAAATCGCACGGAGTTCCTCCTCATTGCGAAAAAACTCCGGCAGTTTGCCGAAGAGCAATTCCAAAAATTGCTGCGCCGACATGGGGGTTCCGTCCGGATGCCAGAAGGTCGTGACCATCATGTGTTGGATTGTACGTTCCTTGCCGTCGGCCAGTTTGACCTTCGCCTTCTTTTTACATTGACAGGGCCTCTGCCCACAGACTGGACAAGGGCTGGGCGCACAGAGGCACGGACGCTGGCCACAGACCACACAGGTTTGCGGTGGGCGCCTTTCACAGCTGCAGGGCCTGGCGCCGCACCTCCTGCACACCCCAGGCTCCAACGGTTCCCCGTCCCACTCGGGATCGCTGAAGTGGTGATGTGCCTTCACGAAATCGTAGATCGTGAAGTAGTCCTTCCCGTCATAGAGTCGCGTCCCTCGTCCGATGATTTGCTTGAACTCGATCATCGAATTGACCGGCCGCATCAGCACGATATTCCGGATGTTCCTGGCGTCCACCCCGGTCGAAAGCTTCTGCGAGGTCGTCAGGATAGTCGGAATGGTCTTTTCATTGTCTTGGAAGTCGCGCAGGTGCTGTTCCCCGAGTTCCCCGTCGTTAGCCGTCACCCGCTGGCAATAGTTCGGGTCCGTGCTCGTCTTCAACTGGTTGATGAGGTCGCGCACGGCCAGAGCATGATCCTGCGTGGCGCAGAACACCAGTGTCTTCTCTCGCTGATCGATCGCGTCCATGAAGATCTCGACCCGCTTCTTTTCGCGCTCTTTGATCTCGATGATCTTATTGAAATCCGCTTCCATGTAACGCTTGCCGTACTGAACTTCGCCTTCCATCACCCTGTCGTCCGACGTGTAAACATAGTCGTCGAGTGTCGTCGAGATCTGTTTCACCCTGAATGGCGTGAGGAAGCCGTCGTTGATGCCGTCCTTCAACGAATAGACGTAGACCGGCTCTCCGAAATAGCGATAGGTGTCCACGTTATCTTTGCGCTTGGGTGTGGCGGTCAGGCCGAGCTGCACGGCGGGAGTAAAATACTCCAAGATGTCACGCCAGTTGCTTTCATCGTTGGCCCCGCCGCGATGGCATTCGTCGATGACGATGAAGTCGAAGAAGTCAGGCGGGTACTCGCCGAAATAGGGGGTGTCCCCTGGCCCGCTCATGAAGGTCTGGAAGATCGTAAAGAACAGGCTCCCGTTCTTCGGCACTCTGCCCTTCTTGCGAATGTCGTCCGGAGCGATCCGTACCAGCGCGTCTTCCGGAAACGCGGAGAAGGCGTTGTAGGCCTGATCGGCAAGGATGTTGCGGTCGGCCAGAAACAGTATGCGCGGACGGCGCGAGGGCTCGCGGCTGAGGTTCCAGCGGCTGTGAAAGAGCTTCCACGCGATCTGAAATGCAATGAACGTCTTCCCAGTGCCCGTCGCCAGCGTCAACAACACACGCGGCTTACCGGCGGCGATCACCGTCATCACGCGCTCAACGGCAATGTCCTGATAGTAGCGGCTGGTATGCGAGCCACCCCTGTCTTCGAACGGCACTGCGGCGAACCGGTCGCGCCAGACGTTCTGCTTGGCGAATGTGCGCGTCCAGAGTTCCTCCGGGCTGGGATAGCTCGGCCACTCACCTTCCTTCCCCGTCTCCATATCGATGCCGTAGAGGCCCTGGCCGTTGGTGGCATAGGTGAAACGAACGGCGAGTTTCCCGGCATACTGTTTCGCCTGTGCCACGCCTTCCGTCAGCGCTTCATCCCAGGCCTTAGCCTCGATCACAGCCAGTTTGGTATTGCGATAGACGAGCACATAATCGGCGATCAACGGTTTTGCGCGCCGCCCAAGGCCTTCGATACGGCCGAGCGTGATGGGAAACTCGCGTAGCACACGGCTCCCCTCCACGACGCCCCACCCCGCCGCCTTCAGCGCGGGATCGACGTGTTCGGCTCTGGTTTCGGCTTCGTTCATGACACGCCTTCGTTGCCGCCGCTAATCGCTTGGAAGATTTTCAACTTCAAGGCTTCGTCGTCTTCATCTCCACGGAGCACAGCGGCAATCCAATCCCCGAGCAATTCCTTTGAGATGTTACCTGCGGCAACGTGATAACTGATGTTTTCAGACTCCCGAATGAAGGCGTTGACGCTGCGCAGATAGCCATTCCAAAGCAACATCTGGGCGCATAGAGAAATGGCGATGCGCTTATTGCCATCCTCAAAGCAATGGAATTTGCAGGCGCAGAAAAATAAGTGTGTGAGCTTTTCGTCAAACGTCGGATAGTAATCGTCGTTCTGAATGTGCTGAAGCACCGCGTCCAGTTTGCCGAGGTCAAGCTGGCCCAATAAACCGCCGCCGCTGACTTCCACGGTTTTTCCGTGAACCTCAATCGCTTGCTCTAAACTCAAATACACCCAGGCCATTATTCTCGCTCTTTGAGCCGCTTCATCACATCTTTGGCTTCTTCCAGGCGCTCGGCTAACTCCTTACTCTTCTCGCCAAGAAACCGCTCAAACTCATCACGCTGGAGGGGGGTGACATACTCCTGCAGCTGAAGATGCAGGGCATCTCGAAACGCAAGGTCACGACTGGCCATTTTATTGCGCGCTTTCTCAACCAATGGTTTCCAATGCGCTTGTTTTTCAAACGCCACAAACAAACCATCCACTTCCCACGAGGTCAACCTGCGCCCCTTGGATCTGAAATCTTGTACCAGGACATCCGCAAACCCGGCTTCGTAGGCAGCAATTAAATCCAGCACTTCCGAATAAAACGTGTCCCGAACATTGGCGCGCTTATCCAATCGCAGCACACGTCGATAGGCCTGTGCCTTCTCGCGGAAAATGCTGACGTATATTTTGTCTGTATAGAGAGCGTATTTGAAATTGCCCATATCGACGCAATCCTTCAGTGCGTCTGTAAACTGCTTGCGATAGTTCTCTTCAATGAAGGCCGATTGAATAAAATCTTCGTCGCGCTGATTAATATATTTCGTGCCACCGCCAGTACGCCGGTTGATCGTGTCAATGACGATGTCCAGAATGGCCTTGCGCAACAGACCGGCACGCTCGGATTCCGTCATCAACATGGCCAGATTAAGAAAGGCACGAAAATCAAGGACGCCCAGCTGCGGAGCCTTCGAGATGTTCCCGAAATCTGTTTCGGGAACATCCAGCCCCTGGATAGCCAACTTCAATGTTTTCAACCGGTTACCCTTCACTACCTCATACCCGTTTCGAGCCAATTCTTCGGCATTGCGTTCCAAATAATTTTCTACAGTGCGTAGAGAGACTTCGAAAAATGCCGAGACCTGCTCTTTCAGCACCACCGTCTTGCCTTCAAACGGAATGCCCCGGATACCTGCCGCCTTCTCAATCTCAGCAAGTGCATAGGGATTGTTCAGAATATTCTGCCGATCAACCGCCGAATTGGTGAGGTCTTTGGCCATAGCAATGTCCTAGAGTTGCCCTGTGAAGGCCTGGTGCAGTAGCGACTGCTTCAACTCGCCCAGCTCGGCAAGCTTTTGTCGGTAGATGGATTCGAGGCGTTGGGTTTCGGCGGCGAGAGAGTCGAGTTGGGCAACAACTCGGTGTTGTTCACGTATTGGTGGAACAACGATCGGAAGCGTTCGGACAGCCTCGTTACTGATCTTCTTCATCGTTGGATTTGCACCTTGTGCTCGCCCTGAAATTTCCTTCCGAAGAGCTGATGTTCGCATCTGGTAGTAGAGGAATTCCGTGACGGCTTTTGCTGGGTCGGGATTCATCCGCATGATCAAGTCGGGATAGATGGTCGGCTTTTCAATCCCAGACGCGATGGCGACGTGCCCTACCAACTCCGGTGTGTTACTCCGTGTGATCAGAAAGTCGCCATTCCGAACCCAGTATCGCGCTCTCGAATCCGTTACAGCTGAGGTGAATTTGATTTTCTCCGGCCTGAAGACAAAGCCCGTGACGGCGGAAAGGGTGAGAACCGGCGTACCCGAATCTGCATGATTAGCAGCAGGGGGCGACCACCCATTCTGAGGCTGCACCCCTAAAACCTCTTCGAGTCGCTTCTCCTCCCACCCCTTCCCCCGCTGAGTGAACACAAATTGCAGGTGGCTTTCGAAGAGGGCGCGGGCGTTGTGGAGGTTCTTTTCGGCGTTGGCCGTGGCGGTGGCGAAGCCGTCAAACGCTTGGTCGAGGATGCCGACGATCCGCTGCTGTTCGGGGAACGGGGGGATGCTGATCTTGACGCTTTGGAGCTTTTGAATCGTGAGCGTATCGACTGTGGCACCGTTGCCTTGGTCGAGTTGATCAAAGAAGGACGGTGACTTCAGCCAAAGATTAACAAACTCACTGCTCACATCGGAAGTTCGTTTCATCCAAAGAACGCTTGCGTCCTTGAAATAGAATCGGTCGCTACTCCGAACGACGTGCGAGTTCCCGATGGTTCCAATAGCGGTAATAACGATGTCGTCAGCTTTCGGGACCCCGTATTCCTTCGAGAGCTCAGCAAAGTGGTCCTCTGTGATGAACAATTCGTTGTCAACAAATCCATCGGCAGCCAATCGAGTGACTTCGCGCCCTCGATAGAAGGGCACTCCGCTCGTCTTCCATTGGGATTTTAGAACGCGCTTGCTTGAGCCGACTTGGTAAAGCTCGCACAGCATCCTTGTCTGCCACCCCTTCTTCATTTCAGCAGCGCCCTGATATTCTTCAGCACTTCCTCGCTTTCGACATCTAGCGCCGCAATCTCCTCCATGATCTCCTGCGGGCTGCGATGCGTGACGACTTCGCCGCCGTTCGGATTCTTCACCGAGAGATCGAACGTCGCCTGATCAATTGTTTTCGCATCCACGGTCCAGGATTTGGGCGAATCGGCTGTGGTTTTCTGCAGCTTCACGAACTCTTTGAGGTCATCGTCATTGAGAGGGTTAGTCTTGCCGAGGCTGCGGCCCGGGTCGAGCTGGTAGTACCAGATCTTTCTCGTGGGCGCGCCCTTTTCGAAGAACACCACCACGGTCTTTACGCCCGCGCCCTGGAAGGTGCCGCCGGGACAATCCAGAATTGTGTGGAGGTTGCAGCTTTCCAGCAGCAGCTTGCGGAGGCTCACCGAGGCATTGTCGGTGTTGGAGAGAAACGTGTTCTTGATGACCACGCCGCCGCGTCCACCCGCCCTGAGCATCTTGATGAAGTGCTGGAGAAAGAGAAACGCCGTCTCGCCGGTGCGGATGGGAAAGTTCTGCTGCACTTCCTTCCGCTCCTTGCCCCCGAAGGGCGGGTTGGCCAATACCACATCAAAACGGTCTTTTTCCTGAATGTCGGCGAGGTTTTCCGTAAGCGTGTTCGTGTGAATGATGTTCGGCGCCTCAATGCCGTGCAGGATCATGTTCATGATCGCGATCACGTAGGCGAGCTTGTCCTTTTCCTTTGCGTAGAAAGTCCGTTCTTGAAGAGTTCTGGCCTCGTTCGTGGTGAGATGAGGCTTAGCCTTGAGGTACTCGAAGGCCTCACATAAAAAACCCGCTGAACCAACCGCACCGTCGTAGATCCGCTCGCCTATTCGTGGTTTGACTACCTGTATGATAGCGCGGATAAGCGGTCGTGGTGTGTAATACGAGCCCCCGTCGCGCCCGGCGTTGCCCATATTGCGAATTTTTTCCTCGTACAAGTAACTGAGCTCGTGCTTCTCTTTCTGTGAGAGGAATCGCAGGTCATCAATAATCTCGACGATTTCCCTGAGGTTGTAACCGCTGTTGATTTCATTTTTTGTTTCGCTAAAAATTTCGCCAATCTTGTATTCGATAGTATTCGGCCCACTAGCCTTCTGTCTAAATCCGCGCAGGTTGGGGAATAATTTCTCATTAACAAAGTCGCGGAGATCGTCGCCAGTGAGGGCTTTATTGTGGTCAAGCTTGCCGTCTTGCCCCTTCGGCGCGGCCCAGGCTTCCCAGCGATACGGCTGGTCGAGGATAAAGGTATATTTCTTTCCCTGTAATTCGGCCTCCATCGCCCGGTCCTGCTCTAACGCGTCCAGATATTTCAGGAACAGCAACCAAGAAGCTTGCTCCGTGTACTTTAAGACGCCGCCACCTTCTCTACGGAGCACATCGTCGATACTTCTGAACGCTTGTTCAAACATGAAACTGTGCTCCGGCAAAGTCATCTACCAAGTGTGCCCCCTCCAGGAAACGTGCAGGGTTTGGATCAAACGGCAATCCCCATTGCGAAATCCGCGGGTGGGAGAATACCCTGTTCTTCTATCAAAATCACGCATTTGCGCACGATTTTTCGGCCCTGGTCTCTACGTGAATCGCTTCTCGTAAAGCTGCCAGGTTGCGTGCGGCGCGAAGCGCGAAGGGGTCAACGCATCTCGTTCGAACCCTTCACCGCCCCCGTCCCTCTCCCACCATCCAACGGCGCAAACGGCACGGTGGGATTGAATTCATTGATCGGGTTCAACGGATTCTCCGGCCGATACCGATTCACCGGATTGAAGGGATTGTTGGGATTGAACTGGTTGATCGGATTGGCGGGGTTCCCGGGATCGAACCGGTTGATCGGATTAAAGGGGTTCGCCGGATCGTAGGCATTGATGGGATTGAGCGGGTTGCCTGGCTGATACTGGTTGATGGGGTTGAAGATGTTGAAGTCGCGCTGGTACTTCTCGTCGAAGCCCGGCTCCGCCACGGCTACCTCGGTCATCGCCACCAGAAAGACTACTCCGGCAAGCGCTGCGTTTCGCATGATGGCCTCCTTTGTGTCTGTGTACACCCTGCGGGCAGCATACTCCACGACTGTGACAGATGGGGTCACTCTCGGGCGTGAAACGTGAGACGTAAAACATACAGAGTCATCTGGAAGCGCAGGAAATCTCAAGTGTTGAGGGTTGAGTAATGAGGTATGAGTGAATGCAGAGCCGCAGTTGGGATCGGACGGCCTGAGAAGATTCAACGGCTATGATTGAAAGTGGGAAGACCCGGTGAGGAACCTCAGCCTTTCGGTGCGCGCTTGAGCTTTGGCTTGACCAACTGCTGGATTTGTTTTTTTGAGGGCTGGAAGATCCCGTTCCACTCCCGCCCAGACTTCTGCCAGATCGATCCCCAGATAGTCATGCACTAAGACATGTCGCATTGTGATGATCTGCGGCCATGGAACTTGCGAGTAGGTTTTGCGAAAGGCAGGAGTGAGCTTGCTCACAGCTTCGCCGATAATTGAATGTGCTGGTGTGGGCTAGTTCATCCTCCTCGAAGAGGCGACGCCCACGCTTCGCATACCGCTCTGTGTTCTTGATCGCGTCAAGAATGTCCTGCAGGCGGTCTCGGTCATCCCTCATAACGCGATCGCATCTTTCAACACCTCTTTGCGAACCACGCGTCGAAGCCCGCGTTCGGAGGCCACGTCGACCAACCGTCTCAACAATCGCTCCAGGTCGAGGATCAGCGCTGCATGATCAAGCAGGCTTCGACCGTCTTCCATTTCGACCAGAAAATCGACGTCGCTGTCTCGCCGCGCGGTCCCTCGGCCCGCTGATCCAAAGACACGAACCTTGCGCGCGCCATGGCGCGCGGCAATGTCGAGAATTTTATTTCTCTTAGCGTGAACCAGTTCGCGAAGGATCATGGCAATCCCGATTGGCTCATCTCTCGTGAGCCCGATTCAGCGTCAACGGATGAGGCAACAGTGTCTTGCCAGCAGCATACCGATTCACCCGCGATCTGCCAAGCGGACAGCATACCAAGTGACATGTGGCAGGAATAGACGCACGAATGGTCGACGGCCTAGGCCGCTCTGGATGCCGCTTTCTCCAGTAGCTCGTGGATCAACGTTTGATAGGGCTTCTTCTGTTTCGCTGCCATCTTTCGGAGCTGATTCAACAGTTTCGGCGAGAGCCTGATGGCAATGAGTTGCTTCGCCATGCCGCTTGCCGGCCTGCCCACTCGTCGCATTCTTTTCAGTTGGTCATCCGTAGCTTCTGGGATGTCTGAAAAATCGATTTCAGAATCCGGCATATGCTTGACGTTCCTTGCGACTCGCCTGCCGTGCGCTAATGATACGGATCGTTTCTTTTTCATGATCCACCCTCCGTACTGTGTACACAACGAATAAGACACGGCCTGATACGGACTGTCCAATACGTTGTCGCCTTGATTCCTGGGCTGAATGATCTGGATCATCGCCGTCTAAGGCGTCCGAATCATCAAATACCGACGCTGCCTCCTCGAACGGAACGCCGTGCTTCTCGAAATTCGCGATAGCCTTCGTGATATCCCAGGTAAACACTTTCATGTATATACATGAATCACGGTGATTCACTCAAGCCTACGACTTCGCGGGTCACCTTCGTGGAAACTTGCCAGGAGCGAGCACCGTCTCGATCCTCACGTCCACCTTCAGCTCCCCCGAAATGGTTCCATTCCCGCTGCGATCTCTTGCGTATGTCCCATTACAGGAGTACCCTCTTCACTGCTCATCCGCCCTTTTCTCGCCAAGGAGGCCGACTATGAGACGCGTCCGACTCCTCACCTGTCTTTCGCTCCTGTTCCTCTCCTGTACGTCGCTGGCCTCGGCTGAACTGCTGGCCCTGCTCAACTATGAGAGCAAGCCGAACCAGCCGGCGCGCCGCGAAGGGATCGCCATCATGGAAATCGATCCCGAATCTCCGGATTTCGGGAAGATCCTGATGGACATTCCGCTGCCGCCGGACCTCGTCGCGCACCATATCTTCTTCAACCGCGACCGGACCAAGGCCTACATCACCGCGCTGAACAAGAGCGTGCTGCATACGATAGATCTAACGCGCTTCCCTTATCGTCTGCGCGCCATCGACGTGCCGGAATGCCAGATGCTCGAAGACCTGGTCGTGTCGGAAGACAACCGCACCTGGTTCCTCACCTGCATGGGATCGAGCACGGTGATCATGGGTGATGCGGCCACAGACCGGCCGGCCAAGGTCGTGCGCTCGGGCGACGGCGCCCCGGTCTCAGTGCGATACCCGCACGGGATTGCGATCCACAATGGGATCAACCGCGTGTTGATTACGAGCACCGTCAAGCCGGACATGTCCGAGGCGGGTGATTCCGTCACCGTGATCGAGGCCAACACCGGCGCGGTGCTCTCGACGCATCGCGTGTCGTCGAAACCGGCTCCTTCGAAATCCGCGCCGGTCGAGGTGATGTTTTCGCCGAACACGACACCGCCGGTGGTCCACATCACGAACATGATGGAAGGCACGCTCTGGGCCGGGGTGTGGGACCCCACCACGTCCTCATTCTCTTTTCACGAGATCGACGACTTCGGCCCGCGACAACAGGGCATGCCGCTGGAAATGTTGTACAACGCCAAGGGCGACCGCCTGTTCGTCACCACGGCGAAGCCGGGCTTTGTTAATGTGTATGACAACAGCGATCCGCGCCATCCGAAGTTCCTGCAGGCCATTCCCGCCGCCAACGGCGCGCACCATTCCCTGCTGTCACCCGATGAACATTATCTGTTCGTGCAGAACAGCCTGCTCAACCTCGAGGGCATGAGCGACGGCTCCGTCACGGTGATCGATTTGCGCAAAGGCGGCGCGGTGGTGGGCAGTATCGACACGCTGAAATCGCAGGGGTTCAATCCCAACTGCATCATGCTGCTGCCGAATCATTTTCGCGGGGAGTCCTTACGCGCCGATACGCGGCCGTGAGAGTACGAGGAAGCGGCCGCATCGTGAACGGTGAACGAGATAGCCCGCACTATTCATTGCGCTTCGTCACGAACGCGTGGAATCGCGTTGCGAGACGAGCACGCGCAACCGCGAGGTGCCGAGGCGTACTCATTGCCGTACGTCGAGGGGCCTTTCGGCGAGCATGGTCGCCGAAAGGCTTGTCGCAGCAGCGAATCCGCGGTTGCAATAGAAGCGTTCGTGAATAGTGCGGGCTAGGAGAGCGGAGACCCGGACCGCCTGACGGTCTCGGGTTGGTATCGCGCCACGCCTGGTTCAGCGGCAGGCTTCGACAGGCCCGCATCCAGCAGAATCGCCACGAGCATGTCGCTCATGACGTTCACGCCGGAGCGCGCGCGAGCGACAATCCAATCCACCGTCATGATGAGGGGAATGGCGGCGGCGATGATGCTGTCCGGCAGGCCGGCGGCCGAGAGCACAAGCGGCAACACGATCAGCCCTGCTTCCGGAATACCCGCCACGCCGGCCCCGGCAATGATCGAGGCCGCCACGATCAGGAATTGACTCGTCAACGACAGGTCATACCCCAGGGCCTGGGCGAGAAACAGCGCGGCCATCGCCTCGTAGAGGGTGATGCCATCGTTGTTGAGGTTCGTGCCGACACAGGCCGCGAGACGCGCCGATTGCGCGGAGACCTTCATGCGGTGGAGGCATTGAAGCGTGACCGGCACGGTCGCCAGGCTGCTGTTGCACGACATGGCCGTCATGATGGCATCGGCCCCCTCTCCCAGATAGACCTTTGGCGATTTTTTTCCCACGAACCAGGCGACCAGCGGGTAATAGATGAGGGCGTGGATGGTCAGCCCCGCGAGCATCGCCACGAGAAAAATCCAGAGCGCGGAGAAGACCCCCACGCCGGACTTGCCCACCACCTGCGCCACCACGCCGAACACCGCCAGCGGCACCAGGTGAATGATCCAGCCGAGAATACGCACCAGCCATTCGTACACCCGTTCCACCCCGCGCACCACGGCGTGATCCTCCGCGCCGGTCCTGGCCGCCTTGATGTGCAGGCGGCGCAGACCCGTTCCTAAGACCAGCGCCAATAGCACGACGCCGATGATATTGTTGGTAGAAAAGGGCGAGAGAATCGTGCGGGGGATATAGGCGGCGAGATCTTCAATCGGTGTTTGCGAGGTCGCCACTTTGGCCGGAAGCGTGGACCCCGGCACAAGCTGCAGCAGTTGATCGACGCGGCCTTGCCAGGACAGGCCCGGTTGCCAGGTGTTCATGATCACCAGGCCGATGGTCATGGCCACAGACACGTTGACCACACAGATGACCAGCAGCCTGGTGCCCTGGCTGAGCGGCAGACTGGTTCGGATAAGCGCATCGAGAATCGCAAAGAAGATCAGCGGAATGGCGAGCGTCTTGAGCAACTGCACGACAACCATGCCGAGCTTGCCCAACTGCGAGTTCGTGACGCCGCCCAGGTAAGGCTCCTGGCCGAAGATCACCCCGAGCAGACCGCCGAAGATCACGGCGATAAGCACCTGGGTATAGAGGGGCATCGGGAGGCAGTTGGATGTGGCGCTGGTCTTAGTCATACAGAACCGAACTCCGGAGCTTACCCCGTTTCACGGTCGGAATGCACCATGTGGGGTGTGGACGGTGAGACGGGAACGTGAAGAGGTCGAAACGCCGGAGAGGCGAATGACTATACAACTGACAGTTCGCTCAGTAACATAATTGATCCTCTCCGCCGAGCGGCCCGCTCATAGCGAGCATCTGCTGTGACCAGAACCGTGTCCGGCAATGTCAATGCCACCGCGTGATACAACGTGTCGAACACGTGATGATTCAGCGCTCGTGCCAGCTCACACGCGGTCAGGTACACGTTCGGTCCATTCTCTATCGGTAGGTCCATGGCATAGAGGTCGGAAACGTCAACAGCAGCTGTCTCCGGACTGAGTCGAACCAACACGGCCGCGGTTTCAGCCAGCCAGTGCACCGGTTGAAAGATCTTCACCCGGCCGCTCCTCAACCCATCGAGCAGCATCAACGCCTGTTCGACATCGGCCTCGTCCTCGCGTTGAGGCAATAGCCATTTCACAACCACACTGGCATCAACGACGACCCGTGTCATGGCCGACCGCTCTCCCGAGCCTGTCGAATAGCGCGTGCGGCTACTGGTCGTTTGGTTCGTCGCCGACTTAAGAGAGAGTCGATCGCATCACTCCGGCGTTTCAACATGAGCTGTTCCTCAACCGCCTGAGCCATGAGATCGGCAATCACCCGGCTTTTATTCTGACCCGCAAATGCCCTGTCGAATCTCTTCTTCACATCCTCCGGGACACTAAAATTCACCGTCGCCACAGCAGCCTCCTATTCGCAACAGTTAATGAACTCTTCAACATACGCATTGTCTGGCGAGGTACCTGAGAAGTCAAGGCATGACGTCAATCACCAGTGCGCAGCTGCTCGACGACGAATGGTTCACAGGAGCAGTGCGGGCCGGAGATTCAGAGAAAATTGAAAAGATGATCTACGCAGGCTATGCCTGACTGATGCGGCGGGCTTCGTCGACCACCGCCTGATGCAGACTCTCCGGCTTGAGGACTTTCACGCCGCTCCCGAAGCTGAGCACCCAGCCGACCAACTCACGCGTATCGGCGACGGAGAGGGTCATACGCAGGCCGCCGCCTCGCACCCGTTTCGTGCCCTGCGTGGCATGCCAGACCCGATCCTTCACCCAGGCCGCCGTGGCCTTGTCGAATTCCAACTCCACCTCGATGCGCGGCCCACGCATGACCGTGAGCGCGTCCTGCACGAAGGCATCCAGATCGAAATGCAGCGGCATCTGATAGGGATGGTCGGTCGGCGTGACGGACTTGATCCGCTCCACGGCAAACATGCGCGGCTCGCGACGCAGGTGACAATAGGCAATGAGATAGAGACCGCCCGAGGCGTACCAAAGCCGATACGGATCCACCTCGCGTCTGGTCGTGCGGCCGCGCGACACAGAGTCGTACCGGATCTGCACGGTGGTGGCGTTGGTGATGGCGCGGGTGAGCCGGTCGATGGTTTCGCGATGTTGGCGATAATGCTTATGCGGACCGAGTCCGACGCTGAATGTGCCGTCGAGCTGTTGCACCAGGGCCACTCCTTGCGGCGGAAGCGCAGCGGCGGCCTTGCCCAGGGCGGATTGGAGCGAGGTATGGAGTTCGGTGCCTTCCAGGGGGGAAATGAGGCGACGACTGAACGTGAGGGCCATCAATTCCGACGGCGAGAACCGCAGGCCGGGAACATTTCGAAATCCTTCCAGGAGCCGCCAGCAGGTGTGCCCATTGATGCGCTCAGTCACGAGGGGATACCCGGCTTCTTCCAACGCGGCGAGATCGCGTCTGAGGGTGCGGGGATGGCGGGTGGAACCGGGCGCCAGTGACTCCGCCAACTGCTCCAGCGTGAGGCCATGCCGCGAGGCCTCCAACTGCTTCAACACCACTAAGAGACGCACGGCTTGATCGTTACGCGCCATCGCCACCCCACTCCCGGCCCGGTCGATTGCGGCGCCAGTCTACCAGGATGATTCAACGGAGAGAAGAGCGGTGGCGGGGCGAACCGTACCTCGCGAAACGTCTCTCGGAGGGGACCGAGCAGACATTCTTCCCCGACCGAAACGTTTCACCTTGTACGTTTCACGCTTCACAGCTCTCGAGGTCGCGCCCGCTCAGGTGGGAATGTCGGTTGTCCCATCGTAGGAGGCGCGGGATTGATGCGCGATTTTCAACGTGTCGCCGTCTTTCACCATCGAGTCGAGCGAGCCCACCTTGCGATTGACGGTCACGAGCAATTCGCCGCGCACCACGAACGGGGCCAGCGCATCCATCAACTCCGCATTGGCCTCGATCAACATCTTGATGGCCGTCGGCCCTTCCACTTCGACGTCCAACTCCGGCTCGGTCACACGCTGTAGCAGGGTCGGCCCGAGAATCAACACTTTGACCATTGTCGATGACTCCTCCTGTTCAATCTTTGCTGCGTGAAACGTGAGACGTAAAAGGTGAAACGATATTCGGAGCGTTTCACCTTTGAACTTTCGCGTTTCTCATCTGACCTTTCACGTTTCACGTTTTACATTTTCCGGCCTGACGTTTCACCTTTCACGCCTCACGTCTCCCGGCCTGCCCGCGCGTGGCAATGCAGACAATCCTGCCGCTTGGGATGCTGCGCCGGCAAGGGGCGAACGCCTTGGGGGGTATGACAGGTCGTACACTGACTCTCCACCGTGATCGCCTGATGCGCGCTGTTGGACGGCACCTTTGGATTGCGGTCACGCGGCGACGGGAGCAAGGCCACGCCGCCAACGACGAGCAGCGCCAGCACCACAAAAATCAAATCCACTTTGCGAAAGGTCATCGGCCGGCTCCTGGTCGTCTTTCTGTCTATTGCGCGCCTGTTCGTTGATGCGCACCCGCCTCATACGCGTCGTTCAACACCTGCGCCACATGTTTGACCGCCGCGCGCCCGCGCAGACCGTTGTTGAGTTGGATCATGCAGGCCGGGCAACTGGTGGCCACCGTGTCCGCGCCACTCTGTTCGATGTTCCGGCGCTTCCGGTCGAACACCTTCTGTGAGGTGTCGTAGTCCTTCACGAGGTAGGTGCCGGCCCCGCCGGCGCAGCGATCGGCATCGGTCATCTCCACATAGTCCGCACCCGGCACCTGCTGGAGAAGCTGGCGCGGCTCCTTCGTGACACCGGCCGCTCGCAGGTGACAGGATGAATGGTACGTCACCCGGCGCGCAGGACCTTCCACCGCTCCCATCGGAGGATGTTCCGCGGAGCGCGCCACGAACTCCGTGATGTGGACAACCTTCTTCGCCAGCGCGTCCGCCGCCTGCCGTTCCGGCTCTGCCTCAAAGAATTTCTTGTATTCCTTGAGCATGAGAGTGCAAGAGGCGCAACCCGTGACGACCTGATCATACCCCGCGAGCGACTGTAAATTGAATCGCGCGTTGTCCTTCACCAGGTCTACATGGCCGTACGTTTCAATCGGCGTCCCGGAGCAGCGCTGCGGTGGAAGCTCAGGATTCACTTTATGTTTCCGCAAAACACCAATCACCGCATCTCCTACCCCGTCATCAAAATAGTTGGCCGCACAACCGTGGAAGTAGGCGACGCGCGGACCGGCTGCGGCCGGATTCGGTTGAGTGAGCTCAGGATACCGGTCGCGCAAATGCCGGGGAGCCAACTTGGGAAGCACCATGTCGGCCGGCAGTTTGGCGGTTGGCGCAATGCGCTTCAACAGTGGCGCTGCCAGCCGTTCGAGCAGGGCACGTGGGCCGGGACGATCCCAGAGGCGTTGCGTGTTCGCCAAAACTTTGAGTATCGCTTCAAATATCGGCAATCTCGCCTGAAGCGCAAACAACCAGCGGCTTCCTTGATTGGGCTGTTCGGCGCGCCGCTGGAGGATCAACTCTGAAACATCCACGCCGGCCGGACAAATCGTGCGGCAGGATTTGCAATTCAGGCAGGCCTCCACCACCCGCTTCGAATTGAGATAGGAATAGTCTTTCGCCGTGACGATTTCGTACCAGCCGCGTGAGCTCATGTCTTCCGACTGAAACACATCGTAGACCGGGCAGACGGAGTTACACTTCGCGCAGGTCGCGCAGGACTTGGACAGCCGCTGGTAGTCGATATGGTCGGTGAACGGCGCGTCGCTGATCTTAATGCCGGGGTTCATGACGTTCGCGGGATCAATCGTGCGCTTGACCTCCACGAACAATTGATAGAGTTCCTCGCCGAACATCTTGCGCACATACTCGGCACGGACGCGTCCGTCACCATGCTCGCCGCAAATCGACCCGCCAAAGCGCGACAAGACGGTTTGATGGATCTCATGGTAGGCCTGCACCATCTTGCCGAAATCCTGCCGGTCGTTTACGTCGAGGAGCGGAGTGATGTGGGCATTGCCGTTGCCAATATGGCCAAAGATCGCCACCGGCACATGCTGGCCCTCGAAGAACGTTTCGAGGTAGCGGATCAGTTCGCTGATGCGTTCGGCGCGCACCACCACGTCGTCGACGAAATTGATCGGCTTCTTGCGTGGATCGAACCGGTAGAGCGTGGGATAGAGAGCCTTCCTGGCTTTCCAGAGCTGGTCCCGCTGCTCCTTGTCGTAGGCGATGGTGAGGTCGCCACAGAGCTGATACCGGCGGCAGATTGCGGCCATGCGGTCGGCGCGGTCGCGCAAGCCGGCCTCGCCGTCGCTGCTGTCGAGCTCGGCAAGCAGAGTGGCGGCGGCCTCGGCGGGAATGCCGTGCGCGGCCCGGCCGATCAGGTTCAACGTGTTGGCGTCCATCACCTCCAGTGCGCTCGGACGGAGGCTCAGCAGATGCGGCACCGCCTCCCCGACTTCCTCCAGACGGCGAAAATGAATCAAGGCAGTGAGCGTGCCTTGGGGCTTCGGCACGAGCCGGAGCTTCGCCTCGCTGACGACGCCCAACGTGCCTTCGCTGCCGACGAATAGTTTGGGGAGATCGAACAGGCCCTGGCTCAGCCCGTCGGCCAACCCGAACAGGTTGTACCCGCAACTGTTCTTGCTGACAGTCGGCTTCTTGCTGTCGATCAAGGCCCGTTGCCGCTGCACGAGGTCGAGGATCGGCTTGAGTGTGGGATGAGCGGTCAATAGCTGTGCGAGCGCCGGATCGTCCAATCTCATCGGCGCGGCAGAAAGCCACGCCCCCGACGGCAGACACACGCGCAGCGCCTGCACATTGTCTTTCACCGAGCCATAGATCAGCGTGTGAGGGCCGGAGGAATTGTTGGCGACCATGCCGCCGAGTTTGCACATGTCGCCGCTGGATGGATCAGGACCGAACAACCAATTGCGCCGCCCCAGCTGCTTATTCAGCTCCGCCAGCACGATGCCCGGCTGCACCCGCGCCCACCGTTCCTCCTCGTTGAGTTCGAGGATACGGTTCAACTTGGACACATCGAGGATGATGCCTGAGCCGACCGCCGAGCCGGTGAGATTGGTTCCGGCGGCACGCGGCGTGAGGGGAATGCCCCGTTCCACGGCAAAGCAGACGACCGCGTCGATATCGGCCTCGTGCTCCGCCAGCACGACGGCCTTCGGCGTCATGCGATAGATACTGGCATCGACGGCATAGGCCGTCAGGGTGGGTACATCGTCTTGGACCTTCGCATGTCCAAGGAGGCGCCGAAGGTCGTTGGCGACAGCGGATGAGGTGTTGGGAAGAATGAGGGTCATGCTCGTGTATACACTGCCGCATTCTAGCAGGATACGGAAAACGTCCGCCAGCGGCGTTCTCGTGGCACTCAGCGGGTCATCGTCCGGCGCGAGTACGGTTCACTCCTTCGCTTGCTGCGGGTGACTGCCACATCGACACAGCCCAGGAGTGAATGGGAGCGTGGTGCGCAACAATCGAGTTTTTTCCGCAGCCTGCTCGTTGCTCGGATGCTGGGAGGACAAGCCGGTTGTTGCCTGCCGCGTGATCCGCTAAGATGTGGCTCAGTCCGGCGAGGCCTTCATGTCTGCCCCTACCCTGTACATCTCCCGCCTGCTCCCGGATCCGGTGATGACCGCCGCCAGGCGGCAGTTCCAGCTGCTGAACGATCCTCGCGATGCTTCGCCCTCTTGGGACAGCGTGAAAACAGGCCTGCGTGAGGCGGAGGCCGCGATCTGCACGCTGACCGATCGCGTGGATGCCTCCATGCTGGCCGAGGCGACCCGTCTCAAAGTTCTGGCGAATTATGCCGTGGGCTACAACAACATCGACCTCGCCGCCGCGAAGACCCGCGGCATTGTGGTGACCAACACGCCGGATGTGTTGACCGACTCCACGGCGGATCTGACTTGGGCTCTGCTCCTAGCGGTGGCGCGGCGAGTGGCGGAGGGAGACGCCTACGTACGATCGGGGGACTGGTCCGGCTGGGCGCCGACGCAGATGCTGGGAGCGGATGTGTCGGGCAAAACCTTGGGCATCATCGGCATGGGTCGCATCGGACAGGCCGTGGCGCAACGGGCAACCGGCTTCAACATGCGCATCCGTTATACCTCGCGCACTCCCGCGACCCTCGAAGGGTTGCCGTCTCACTGGGAATCTCGCGCGCTCCCCGATCTGTTACAGGAAGCCGATTTTGTGAGCCTGCATGTGCCGCTGACCCCCGCCACCCATCACCTGATCGGCGCGCGCCGGCTGGCGCTGATGAAACCGACGGCGTTCCTGATCAATACCTCACGGGGACCGGTCGTCGAGGAATCTGCGCTGGTCGATGCCCTGCTGCAACGCCGGTTGGCCGGCGCGGGACTCGACGTGTTCGAACAGGAACCGGCCTTTCATCCAAGCCTGCGCGAACTCAGGCAGGTCGTGCTCCTGCCCCATTTGGGTTCTGCCACGCTGGCGACGAGAGTCCGGATGGGGATGATCTGTCTGGAAAATATTGCGGCGGTGTTGTCCGGAAGGCCGGCGCCCAATCAGGTCCACCCCGCGTAACGACGTCACCACGCAGTGGCGATCAGGGCTGGCGAACGACGGTGACGGACCGGCCTAGTGGCCGGCGATCGGGAGAGGACTCGCCGGAGCGGACGCGGGAAGTTCCGGATGAACGGCCCCGTTGGTCACCTGCAGCCGCAGCGCGTCAACCCGGCGAGGCACGTCATGGAAGGACGGAATGGATTGATACATGCTCAGCGCCCGATCGTGAGCACCTGTCACTTCGTAGAGTAACGCCAGTTCGTATCGGACCAATTGCGCGTTGCCTCCCCGGCAGCGCGAGTCAGAGATCAGCTTCTCCAGCAACTGAATCGCGTGATCTGCGCGGCTCTGTTCCTTGCAGCAGAGCGCCATCATCAGGCAGGAATCCACGAAGAACCCTGAATCCTTCATCGACAGCAGAAACTCTTCCTTCGCTTCTTCGCAGAGCCCCATGTCTTTGTAGGCCATGCCCAGGGCGTAACGGGTTTCCGCATCCGCCGTCTCCATAGCGGGAGCGGGCGGCGGCGCGGGCGATGGAACCTGCGGTGGCTCGGCCGCGACGACAGGGGAGATTTCGAGGACGGGCGCGGAAGGAGGCACGGGTGGCGGCACGGCTTGCACGACAACCGGTTCCGCCACCGGAGGCCGCACGGCCGGAGCCTCGACCGGAGGCGCCGATGGATCCACGAGTCTAAAGGGAGCGTCCGCCACCGGCTCGATGGCCATGACCTCAGGCACCGATACCGGTTCAGGCGTCGGCATTTCGGAAACCTCCGCCATCGGCGCGACGGCTTCCGATTCGGGCATCGACCCGGCATTGGGATCGAACGAGGGCGCGAGCTTCCGGGCAATCGGGCTGCCGGGGGCCAGCGCCTGCACTTTTTCAAAGAGCTCGGCCGGCAGCGTCGGCATGCCCGGCTCAGGATGCTCCAACAAAATCTCGACGGCCCGGCCGAAATGCTGCGCGGCCGTCGCGGGGTCATCCTTTTCCTGGTAGAGCTCGCCCAGCAATTCCAGCATGGGAACGGAGGCCGGTTCGACTTTGAGATAGTCGGCTATCAACAATTCTGCCATGCCATAGTCTTGCGCGCGAAGAGCCGCACCGGCAAGAAAGCGGTACTCCCCCAAGGCGACAACGAGATTGCCCTGCAAGAGATGCATCCTGGCGAGCAATTGGCAAATCTCAGGATTGCCAGGCTCGCGGCTCAGCAGCTGAGTCAACATGGCCTCGGCTCCGGCGTACTGCCCTTCTTCGATCCGGCGGGTCGCTTCGGCCATGAGATCGCTCGCATCGCCTGGCTTGGCTGCCGTGGCGGCTGGTTTGCCAGGGCGGGCGGCACTGGGCGGCACCGCGCCGCCCGTTTCGATCATGGAGGTGATTTCTTTGGCCTCGGCATTTTCCGGATCGAGGCGAAGAACGGCCGTATACATTGCTTTGGCTTGATCGTACTGTTGCGCGGCCGATTGCTCGCGCCCAAGCTGCAAGTACATCCGCGCCGCCTCATCAACGAGCCCTTCCTGCACGCAGAGCTCTGCCACGCGCAACTGGGCGTCCAGGTTTGAGGGGTCTTGCGCAACGATCTTGCGATAGATCTCCAGCGCTTCTTTGTTCCGGCCGTCCTTGACGTAATGCTTACCGAGGGTGAGGTAGTCCTGAACGGCGCTGCTCAGCAAGCCTCGTTCGGCGTTCAAATCACCAAGGTGCCGATAGATTTCGACCCGTGCGGGATCGACCTTAAGAATCTTCTTGTAGGCGGCAATGGCCTTGAGGACCGAGCCTTCGGAGCGAAATGCCGTGGCCGCCTGCTGAAAGGCCGTGACGGCGTCTGCGGTGGCATTGCGTTTGAGCTGAAGATCGCCGATGGAATTAAAGATGGTGCCGTCGGCAGGCGTGTCGGTGGTCAGCTTCCGCCATTCGGCGATGGCGGCATCGTACTGCCCCTTGGAAGCAAAGAGCTGCGCGTTCTGAAGCACTGTTCGGCGGTCGACAGCCAAGAAGAGCCCTCACCCGGCGTTGAGAGTCCACGCTAACAGTCAACCTATGTATTGTCAAACAAATGGATAAAAGAGAGACACCGCAAACGCGGCGCCCAGAGCGGCGGTTCGACGAAGAAACCGGCGGCCCCTCGATGCAGCTGAGGGGCCGCGGATTATGACAGATGCAACCGGTTAGGAAGCCGGCGCGAGATCCTTCAACACGTTCGCCGCCTGCGGTCCCTTGGCGCCCTGAACGATGTCGAACTCCACGTTCTCGCCCTCTTTCAAGGTCTTGAATCCATCGCCCTGCAGCGCAGAGTAATGCACGAAGACGTCGTCTCCGCCATCAAGCCGGATAAATCCGAATCCTTTACGATCGTTGAACCACTTGACGGTGCCCTTAGTTTTCATACGGTCCTCCTGTTCTCAACGCACGGACATAAAGAGCGCATCAGCTCGTCGGCTGAGTCGCATGGCATGGAATGATGACGATAAAAAAGGAAGAAACAACAGCGACGAGCGCGGCAGCTCTTGCGGAGGCGTTCAGACAACATTCAACCCGAACCATCTTGACCTGCTGAAAAGTGCGCAGCGATGTACCATGGGGTGAAATGCTTGTCAAGCGGATCTTTTGGCCCTGGCCGTTCTGATCTGTTTACAACCCACGCAGACTCTTCTATAGTGCAGCAACCAATTCTCCGATGTGGGACCCCGGCCGCTCTCGTGCTGCACACCATCCTCGATCGCTACATCTTCCGCGAATTGCTTTCGCCCTTTTGCATCAGCCTGGGAGCCCTGTGCTTCGTGATGCTCACGAAGGAACTGCTCCGCCTGGTGGAGCTGCTCGTCACGAAGGGCATCGGCTTTCTTTCGGTCTTGAAGGTCTTCGCCCACTTACTCCCCTCGTTCCTCGTGCTGACGCTGCCCATCGCCGGCATCATTGCCTCTATTACAGCCTTCGGGCGGCTGTCGCTGGATAAAGAACTGGTGGCGATGCGCGCCGCCGGTTTCAGCCTGTTGCGGCTGTCCCAATCGGTGTTTCTCTTCGCGGCACTCGTCTGCGGCCTCACGCTCATGATGGCGCAATACGGCCAGCCGTGGAGCAATGTGAATCTGAAAAAAGTGGCGTTGAATCTCCTGCGCGACGAACTGGTGCTGGAACTGGACCGCGGGGTCTTCAACGAAGCCATCCCCAAAATGGTGATTTACGTGCCCGATGCTCAGGAGGGGCAGGACAACCGCGGCATTTTCGTGGCGGATGAACGCAACCCGGCCGATCCCCGCATCATCGTGGCGCAGCAGTACCAGGTGATGACCGATTCCGCGAGCAGCCAGGTCGCGCTGCGACTCATGAACGGCGTCATCCACAGCCGTCCTCAAAACCCCGTGGAGTACCAGAAGATTTCCTTTGCGGCTTACGATCTCAAATTGAGCATCAACGCAAGCCTCTACGGCGCCGAAGAGCGCACGCCGATGGAGGTGATTCGCGCGAAACTGGAAAGTTCCAACTGGACGGATACCAACGCCTTGCGGCGGCTCATGGAATACTATAAAGACCTGGCGTTTCCCGCCGCGTCGCTGGTGTTCTGCATTCTGGGAGTGCCGGTCGGGATTGTGTCGAAACGCTCCGGCAGCATCGGCGGGTTTGCCGTCGGGGTGCTCGTCGTGATCGCTTACTACGTGATCAATGTCGCCTGCGAGTTTCTGGTGACCACGCTCTGGATCTCCCCGTTCGCCGGCGCCTGGCTACCGAATGTCATCTTCACGATCGTCACGATTCTGTGGTTCTACCGTGTGAGCCGGCAATAGCCCTATGAGTATTCTCTTCCGATACATGCTGCGCGAGTATGTGAAGATTTTCGGCATGTGCTTTTCCGGGCTGATGACGATTTATCTCGTCATCGATTTTTTTGAAAAGGTCCGCCGCTTCCTGCGGTATGACGCCCACGCCCTCGATGTGCTGGCCTACTTCGTGTTGAAAATGCCGGCCATCTCCTATCAGATCGCTCCACTGGCGGTCTTGATGGCAACCCTCTTGACCATCGGCCTGCTCTCACGCAGCCATGAAATCACGGCCATGCGCAGTTGCGGCATCAGTCTGTACTGGATCACCTCGCCGTTTATTTTTCTCGGAACGGTGTTGGCGCTCGTGCTGTTCCTGTTCAGTTCCACCGTGATTCCCCTGGCGCTGGCCAAGGCCGAACACATCAAAACGACGCAGATCGAGAAACGCGTCACGCCGGTCTCGCTGAAGGCCGCCCAGCCGTGGGTGAGCCTCGGCGGCCAGACCCTGATGAACATCGACACGATCGATCCCGGAGGCGCGGTGTTGCGCAACATCCGGCTGTATCGATTGAGCCCGGCGTTTCAATTGGAGGAGATCGCGGAGGCGAAGCGCGCGGTGTATTCTTCCCAAGGCTGGGCTCTGCACGAGGGCATGACACGCGCCTTCCGTGAAGACGGCACGGTCTCGGTGAGCAGCTTTCAGACGCAACCGCTGGCGCTGCCCCACATTCCCGATGACTTTACCACCTGGGCCGAACTGGATTCTGAAACGATGACCCTGCGCGAGATTCGCGCCTATGTCGATCGCTTGCATCTAGGCGGCACCATGCTCCCCCGGTTGCTCACAGATTACTACGGCCGGATCGCCTTTCCCTGCGTCACGCTGATCATGGTGATCGTCGGCATCGCGTTGAGCCTTCGCCGCACGGGTGTCCGCGGAAGCGGCATGGCCATGGGCATCGGACAAGCCATGGCGGTCGGGTTCTTCTATTGGTCCACGCACTCCGTTGCCATTGCGCTGGGGCGCGGCGGTGCGCTGTCTCCGATGCTGGCCGGATGGATGGCGAATATGGTGTTCCTGACGTTCGGTTTGTATCTGCTCATGAAGGTGCGCTACTGAAAGGACGCTGAAATTGTCCGCCGGCGGCGTTCTGGCATTGATCAAGCCCCAGCCTGTACGGTGGTTTCGCCACTGTCCATACGGAGCTCTCGACTGGGTGCATGCGCACAGCATTGACTGTGACGCCCCCGTGCGGTAAGTAGACAGGCCGCACACAGCACCATCACGCAGCAGCGAAAGGGTTCTATGTCGACGAGGGTCGTCATCACGGGTCTGGGAGTCGTCTCCCCCATCGGCATCGGAGTGCCGCAGTTCTGGAAGGCAGCGCTGGAAGGCCGGTCAGGAATTTCCGCCATTCCCTCCTTCGATCCGTTTCCACTTGAGGGCTATCGGTCGCGCATCGCAGGGCGCATCGTCGACTTCTCGCCTGACCACTATCTCCCCGCCGGTCAGGGGGATCGTGTGGATCGGTATGCCCAATTCGCGCTCGTCGCCGCCAAGGAGGCGCTGGCTGACGCCGACTTCAAGATGGAACGTGAAGACCCGCACCGGGTTGGCGTCATCGTCGGAGCCGGCATGGGCGGGATGGTGATGGGCGAGCGCGAGATCACGCAACTCTATGAACAGAAACGCCCGCACCGGGTGCATCCGAATTTTATTCCGGTCATCACGTTGAATTCCGCCTCCGGGATCGTGGCCATGGCCTATGGGGCAAAAGGTCCGAACCTCACGATTTCAACTGCCTGTTCGTCGAGCGCCCATGCTCTGGGACAAGCCATGCACGCCATTCGCGCCGGCACGGCGGACGCCGTGATCGTGGTCGGCGCGGATGCCAGCATTACACCTCTGGTCTTTGCGGGATTTTGCTCGCTTCGGGCCCTCTCCACGAAGTATAACGAGGCCCCGGAGAAAGCCTCACGTCCCTTCGACCGCGGACGGGATGGGTTCGTGATGGGAGAAGGCGCCGGCGCGCTGATCCTCGAATCGCTGGCTCACGCCAAGAAACGCAAGGCCCGGATGTACGCGGAAGTGGCCGGGTATGCCGCCACGAGCGAGGCCCATCACATGGTCATTCCCCGCGAGGACGGGGAGGAAGTCGCCACGACCATGCGGCTGGCGTTGAAAGATGCGGGCGTGACGCCGGCGCAGGTGGATTACATCAACGCTCACGCCACGTCGACGTCGGTCGGCGACGCGGTGGAGGTGAAGGCCATTCGCCTGGTGTTTAAGTCACGCGCGGATAAACTCGCCATCAACGCGACCAAGTCGCTGGTGGGCCATACCCTGGGCGCAGCCGGATCACTCGCCGGTATCGTGTCGGCGCTCACGCTCACCAGCGGGCAGGTTCACCCCACGCTGAACCTGGATGATCCCGACCCGGCTTGCGCCCTGGCGGGCCTCTCCAAGGAGCAGCAACCGCGCAACGCGAAGGTGGCCCTGATCAACGCATTTGGATTCGGCAGCAACAATGCTGCGGTCGTTTTAAAAACTGTCTCCTCCTGACCCCTGTCCGGCAACGGCAGCGGGCGGCGGGCGACTGACCAGGAAGGAACGAAGGAACCCGGGCATGGCCAACACTATAGATGTTTCCGGCAAGATCATCCGGGCGCTGGCGGAGTATCTGAAGCGGGATGCGGCCTCCATCAAGCCGACGCATCACCTGCGGGAAGATCTTGGCTTGGATTCGATGGCGGTTATTGAAATGTTGTATCGAATTGAAGAGGTGTTCAATCTGCAGATTCCTGACCAGGATCTGGTCGGCCTCACGACCGTCGGCCATGTCATCACCTACGTGGAAGGGCGGGTCGCGCCGGCCCCGGCCAAAGCCGCAACGAAACATTCGGCTGCGAAACGTTCGACCAAGAGCAAGAAAGCCTAACAGGATGAGCACGGCACCCAGGCGCACCCCGCTGACACTCCGGGAACTCCACGAGTATGTGAAAGGCGAACTGATCGGGTCCCCGGATGCAACCGTCACCGCCGTGGCCAGCCTGGAGCAGGCCGGGCCGGGCGATCTGGCCTTTGTGACATCCGAGCGACATCTCAAGTCTCCACAGCAGGCGACCATCGGCGCCCTGCTCGTCGGACGACGCATTGCGGACTGCCCCTCCCCGCAAATCGTGGTGGACAACCCCGCGTACGCGTTCGCGCGGGCGGCGCAGCAGTTTTTTGCGCGAGCGAGCCGGGTGCGCGGAGTTGCGGAGGGCATCACGCGCGGGGACGGCGTGGCGATCGGCGCCGATGTCTCGATTTGGCCCGGCGTAACCTTGGGCGATCGCGTGACCATTGGCGCGCGGGTGACCCTCTATCCCGGTGTCTTCATCGGGGACGACAGCGTCATCGGCGATGAGAGCCTCCTCTACCCTAACGTGGTCGTCCGGGAAGGATGCCGGCTCGGCGCGCGCGTCATTGTCCACAGCGGGACGGTGATCGGCAGCGACGGCTTCGGGTATGTCCAATACCAGGGCCGCCATCAGAAGATCCCTCAGCTGGGCGGCGTCCTCATCGAAGACGATGTGGAACTGGGCGCCAACGTCTCCGTGGATCGCGCGACGTTTGGTGATACCGTCATCAAGCGCGGCTCTAAGATCGACAACCTCGTGCAAATTGCGCACAACGTGGTCGTCGGCGAACACAATATTTTGGTCGCGCAGGTCGGTATTGCCGGAAGCACCACGCTGGGACGCTACGTGATGGTGGGTGGGCAAGCAGGTTTGGCCGATCATTTGCAGATCGGCGACCAGGTGATGATCGCGGCGAAATCCGGCGTGACCAGAAGCTTGGAGCCGAATCAGATCGTCTCCGGCGCGCCCGTCATGCCGCACACCACCTTTCTAAAGGCCCAGGCGGTCATTCCTCAACTGCCTGAACTCCGCCAACGGGTCCGCGAGTTGGAGGAGCGCCTCGCGAAACTAGAGCAAGCCGCGACACCTGCCGCTAAAATCCGCAAGCCGCGCCGCAAGTAGCTGACTCACCGATATCGTCAGGATTTCAGCAGCGTCTTCCAGAAGAACAACTTGGCCCAAAAGAATCCGGCCCAAGGCAGGAAATAGGCCGCGATCGGATGCACCGCGCCGTACACCACGGCAATGGTCGATCCGAACAAGAGCAAGGCTAGACCAGCCATGTACGCAACCGGAGCCCAGGGGGACCCACTGGACGATTTCTGACTTTTCCCGCTCTCCCGTTTCAGTTTCCCGCTCTTCGTGAGCGCAGGCTGCCGCATGCGGTCGGCAAACACTTCGGGACGGTTGGCCAGAATCCACCGATGATAGGTGGTCTGCAGCCACCCCAGCACCCCTCCCAACAGCAACAATCCGGAGCTTTGCAAAAAAGTTGCCCACGAATAGGTGTCGGTTCCAAGCAGCTGATAGCCTAATCCACCGACTCCGCCAAGCATAGAGATCAGACCGAGAATACCGGCCGGAAATAACATGTACGCTTTGATATAGGCCGTCGCGCGCGCGTCGTGACTTTCCTGCTGTTTCGCTGAGACGAGTTTTGGCATGGCCGTGATGGTCGTACAATCCTCACCCCAACCGCAAGAGAAATTGTACTGGCTTGAAGTGATAGGTTCGGTCCCTAACGTCCCCTGTGAACGCGGTCATCCCGCCTGTCCACAAGAACTGTGGACGGACTGTGCGCAACCATGTGGATGGAACGCGTTTAGGCGGACTGCGAGGGGGCGCCGGTCAATTGCCCAAGGATTAAGCGCGAGGAAGCACGATGGTCAGAGGGAATGAAGGTGGGGTCTGTGTGGGAAAACCCGGCTAGGCCATGGGCAGAATATCAAAAATGGCGGCCCGCTCCACCCGCCCGACATCCACCCATTGCTGGGCCAGCGGAATGAGCGTCGCCAACCGCTCTTCCAGGGCAGCCAACCGCTCGCGAATGGCGGCGGGCTTGTGTTGTGCGGTTACGCGAAGAAATGTCCGGAGGCCTTGGAGGAAGACGCTGATATTCGATGCGGACACCCGTTCAGATGCCTCGAACAGCACATCGATTTCATCAAAAATGGGCTCCAACGCCTGGGGAGGCAACACGCGTTCTTCGCTCGCGCGTGCGATACGGCCAAGCGTCGCGATGACCGACGGAACCCGGGCCTGCATATGGCCGAGAAACCGTTCATCCAAGTCATCCAGTTCCTGCAGCAGACGGCCGATGGTCCGCGCGTCCACTACAGCAACGCCCTCCGCCGCCTCGCGTTCGGCTCGCTGAATGACCGTCTCCAATACATCGCGCACCGGTTCCAGCGAACGGCCGCGCGCCACATGCAATTGCCGCAAGGCTTCGAGTATGGAAGACGCGGGCACGGGACGTGGAGAACCAGTCGTCGGCAACGCCGTCTCAGGGACAATCCCCATAGAAACCTGGGACTCCTGAGATTCCGGTTGCCCGGGTTCCTCAACGGCCATCGGCACGCGCTCAGCGGAATCGTCGACTGTCTCCGGATGCTGTTCGACCGGCCGAAGCGCCTGTACCGTCTTGCCAATCTCCAGCAAGCCCTCTCGAAGCGACGCCACGTGATGCGCCGCCACAGCCCGTTCGTGTCTGGCTGCCGCCTGCAGGAGCGGAAATAACCTGGTCGCCATCTCCTCCACAGCCGTCAATCCGACCGTGGACGCGGAACGCGCAAGATTGTTGACGCTCTGCCATAAAATCGTAGCCAATTGCGCGCGACGAGCCTGCTCACTGGTGGTGTCCAGCCGCTCCAACGCCGTTTGAATCTGATGAAGCCATTCCCGGGCTTCCAAGACGAACAGGCCCAAAATTTCCCGGCGTACAGGAATGATTGGCTCAGCCGCCGCTGTTTCCGCCGGTACCGGGACGGGCCCCGGTGCTGCGGCAGGCTGGTCCACGGCAGCCTGGATGACTCCGGCAATGGCATCAAGGCTTTCCAGCAAGGCCGCAAATTGGTCCGAGACGTTTGTCGGCGCAGAGGGCGCTGTCGTGGCAGGTTCAACAGAATCGAAGGTGACACGTTCCAAAGCCGGCGGCTCAACGGTCTCAACCACCGACACATGGGGCAGCAGGCTCAAATCAAGCATGCGCGGGGGGTCAGAAGCCGATGCGTCCTCTGCGCCCGTGATACGCAATACCGGGCGCGATGGATAGCGCGCGGTAATACGGACCACCACCCCTTCTTCTCCGCTACTGAGCCGCACCCTCGTGCCAAGCGGATACACCGATAATTGTTCGACCAACGCTTTCATGATTTCCCGCGGGAACGCGGTACGTTCCGTGGTGAGCAACTCGCGCACGGCTTCGTGAGGCAGCAGCCGCCGACGATAGGGACGCGGGCTGACCAGCGCATCGAAGATATCCACCAAGCCGATAATCTGGGCCAGCTCGTTGATCTCTCGGCCTTTCAAGCGATGGGGATATCCCTGCCCTTTTCCTCGCTCATGCGCTTGCAGCACCACTTCCGCCAGCCAGGCATAATCCGGCCCCGCACGGCGGATGACCTCGGAACCGAGACGAGGATGTTGTTCGACCAGTGTGCGTTCTTCGGCTGTCAGGCGGCCGGTTTTGGTGAGGAGCTGCTGCGGTACAGCAAAAATTCCGATGTCGTGCAGCAACCCGGCTAAGGCGAGCCGGTGCAATTCGACTCCGTAGTATCCGAGGCCGATCCCCACTTTCGTAGCCAGGATTCCGACATTGATGAGATTCGTCACGAGCGGAGGTCCGCTAGGACTGGACAGCGCTTCAACGACCAACTGCTCGCTTCCTTGTAACGATTCGACGATGGCCTCTGCGAGATGCGTCAGCTCGACGAGGTCCAGGGGTTCCTGTCGTTGGACGGAGGCAGCCAGCTTCGCGAGTATCTCCTCTGCCTGCCGGTAGTGAGTCTGTTCCATTCCCGTTCTCTTCAGCCCCCATTGTCCGGCGAGTCTGTGGACGTATCCCGACGTCGGGATCAGCGATCGCTCCGGTCATACTCCTCTGAATTCATGGTCATTGCGACGTCGCGCAGAGGCGAGCGCCATCCATGATTCGACCGGGGGTCTGTGAAGGTCTGCACCGGCCTGCCGGTCGGCGTGGTGGACGGCCTCAGGCCGATGGGGCGAGCCGGCTCATCATCTCCAACTCTTTTTGTCCGTCCGCAATCCACTCTTCGACCATGCTGGCAACCGCCAGGATGCGCGTCTCGACCGATTGGAGCCGATGAGCCGCAACGTCAATGCGGCGCTGGACGACCAGGGTGAGAAAATTCTGAAGGCCGGTCAGGAACGTCACGAGCGGCGTGGCATGGGTCTGTTTGGCGATATCCTGGAGGCGTGCAACCATCTGCATCGGGGCGTCGAATCCGGCGTCGGAGGCAAGGATCGCAAGTCCGCCGGCTCGGAGCCGGCTCAGATGCAGCGCAACGCCGGGCAAGTCCTGTCGCAGCGAGCCCAGATATTGAGCGTCCGTGCTCTGAATCGTCACCAGAAGTTCCTGAAACTTCGCGGCCTGGATCTGGCCGGCGCCTTGCCTCGCCTCATGCTCCAACCGTTGCATAACTACCGGAATGAGACTGCGGGCCATGCCCACCTGCGCCACCAGTTCATCCTGCAGCTGGTGCAGTGCATTCAACAGGGTGAGAAAATCAAGAACCGTTTCCGGCGCCGGCGCCGCTTCCTGCGTTGGCAAGAGGTCGAGCGTGATTCCAGTATCCACCCTGACAGACTCGATGACGATACGAAAAAGTTCCCGGATCGTGTTGAAGTCCTGTTTCGTCGCCGTGGTCCGGTCTTTGATCGTCTCGATGAACGGAAGGAGTGCAAACGTGGCGCGTTCGACATCGGGCAGGCTCACCGTGGCCGCGGAGCCGCCAAGACTGGTAATGCCTCGCACGACCGCATCGATCAATTGGGAGTGCCGGTCCGAATCCGGCAGGCTCTCGAGTTCAACCAGGGCCGCGTGGATCTGGACGAGCCACTCCTGCGCCTCCTGCCCGAACAGCTCGATGAGTTCTTTCTGAAAATCGTCCTGGGTTTGCTCTGATTCCGTCGACACAGCGGCATCCTGCCCATGGCACATGCACTCGACCGACATCGGACGAGTGGCGGCCTTTTAGCGTTTTGCGTTCCCAAGTTGGGAGGCGAGTCCCGCGATTTCACCCAGCTTCCTCGCCAGGTCTTCGAATCGTCGCGTCGACTGTTCGGCCATCAACTCGGCATCAGCCACCCGTTTGGTCAGCTGCATGGAGTGGTCCCGTTCGGCGCTCAGCTCCTGCTCTAATTCCTGCCCACGTTCAGCTTTCTCTTCCATCTGCTTGTATTGCGCCAGAAGGGCAGCCGCGGCGTCACGCTCAGCCGTGAGAGTCGCATCGAGTTCGGCAACCTGAGCGCGAACCTTCTCGCCCGCCTCTTCCAGTGCCGGCACCATGGCCGCACTTTTTTCCAATTGCGCGCGTTCGTTCCGCAGAGCCATTGCCTCCTCCCTCTCGCGCGCCAGGACTCGCTCGAGTTCCTTCATGCGGCCTTCGACATGCTCGAGGTTGGTAATCTGGCTGACCAGTTGGTTGGCCGCCTCCCGCTCAGCTTCGAGATGGGCCTCCAATTCCACAATACGCGCCCCCAGACGAGCGCCCTCGGAGACCTGCTGCGCCAGCTGCTCGGCACGGTGCCGCTCTTCGAGCAAGGCGGCTTCGACCTCGTTCAGCCGGTGCGCCTGCCTCGACAGGTCTTCCAACTGTCGGGTCATCGAATCCCGGTGGGCGCGCTCTTCTGAAAGGTGGCTTTCAAGCGCCTGCGTTCGCGAAGATAATTCAGCGATCTGCTCGCGTTGTTCCGACATCATCAACTGATTCTGTTGACGCTCGCCCTGGCTGTGCCTGCGTTCAGATCCCAGCTGCTCCTCAAGTTCGGTGATCCTGGCATCCCGTTCGGCCAGAATCGACTGGTATTGATTGTCCGCCTGCACCAGAGGACTCGGCTCATTGGCCCGATTGGAGGGAATGACCTCAGCGGGACCTGCCTGATTCCTCACCTGCTCCGCCGACGCCGCCGATGGCAGGTCCATAGCCATCGCAACGGGTTCAACCGGTTGCTTGCACTCCGGCTGTGCCGATGGACCGGGGGAGAGCTCTTCCTGCATGGGCGAGACCGGCGCAGGCGCGACTTCCGCTATGACCGGCGGTTCTGCCATCGGGATATGAATCGGTTCCGAAACCGGCGCAGGTTTGTGCGGACGCTTGGTGAGCAAATCCAGCACGCGATCCTTCAGGGAGGATCCCTGAAACGGCTTTTTCAGCACGCCATCGGCCTTGCAGGTTTCGGCCTGTCTGGATACTTCATCGTTGACAATACCGCTGATCAGCAGCACGGGAAGATCGGCCAGATTGGCCTGCCCGCGGATGAATGCGCAGACTTCGTAGCCGCTCTTGTCGGGCATGATGACGTCGGAGACGATCAGATCCGGACGGTCCTTTGCCAACATCGCCAGAGCTTCCGATCCGTTCGCCGCGAGCGTGACACCCATTCCGGCCTCAGTCAAAAGTCGTTCAGCCACCTTGCGAACCGCAATGCTGTCATCGGCAATCAAAATCTTTGGCATGTCATTCCCCTACTCGCTATCGGATGCATCAGGCTGAACGCCTTGATGCGACCCCTAAGGTTGCCAGGTTGATAAGAGGCAGCTGTTCGTCGCCTGCGACGCACGATCCGGCCATGTCTGGATCGAGGCCGCTTTGATACCGTATCTCTGAGCGCGGCACCACGTGCAGTGATGGCACCTGTGAGTCGATGCAGATTGCGAGAGGACCATCAACATGTTTGACGATCAGACACAGCGATTCCTCTTCGCGCACCGTACGATCGAATTTGGCCGCAAGATCAAACACCGGAAGACACGACTCCTCATAGCGGACCAACGACGTCACAAATGGCGTATCACTGGGAACCGGCGTGGCGCCAGGCCAGGGCAACACCCCGCCGATCTCTTCAGTCCTGGCAGCCAACCGTTGCCCGGCGACTGAAAACACCACCAGATTTTCCACCCGCGCGTGGGTCGTGCCTCGTCCCGTCTCGTGTGACTGCCTGCGTAACTGAGCTCGTAGCATGATGACCTTTGAGAATTAGCTCACTTGGCCCGTTGACATCGACACCGCCTCATCCGTGGCAGCCGCCGGCAGATGAAGTCGTGACTCCCTTTCTCCCGGCTTGCGCTCCAAAAAGCGGATCGCAAAGATCTCCAACGCCTGCGGCCTGAGGGGAAGCTCCAGCGCCCAAAAGGGATTGGCAATCAGCGCGACGGACGACGTGTCGACAAAAAATCCCAGCCATCGCTCTCGTTCCTGGCCCCGGAACTGAGGGGGTAACGGATGGATCAGCTCCCGCTCGACGTCCAGCAGCCCGACCACTTTATCCACCGCGAATGACCGCGACTGTTCTTCATTGCCATACAAAATGAACCTGGTATCGAGGGAAAGACCTTGGGAGACGATCTTGAGTCGAGCGGCCAAATCAGTTCGGTTGTAGGGCACGCCCGCCCATGTGATGAGCCCGTCAGGGCCGGCCGAGGCAGGCGTTACGATGCCGCGAACCCACTGCGCGGGAAGTGCAACGGAGGAGCGACCGATCAGCGTGACAAGAAACCTGACAGCGTGCCCGCCCGATATGGTGACTGCCCGTTGTCCGCGAAGACCCATAGACGTCCTTCATTCTGCCAGCAACGGCAGGAGTCGGCAAAACCTTCTTATATTTCAGCCCGCGCTCCGGGAGCGGTCCATTTGCGCACTTCCTGAATCAACGCCCGTTCCTCGACCGGTTTGGCAATGTAGCCGGATGCGCCGACACTGACGGCCATTTGACGATGCTTCTCGCCCGCCCGCGTCGTCATCACGAGGATCGGGGTCGCATGAGTCTGGGGTCTTGCCCGAAGGGCTTGAATGACTTCGTAGCCGTTCAACTTGGGCATTTCGAGATCGGTGATAATCAGTTGGTAGGCTTGCACCATCGCCTTGCGACACCCCTCTTCGCCGTCCGTCGCTGTTTCCACGATATACCCCGCAGCTTCGAGCATGCGGCCCACGAACTTTCTGATGCTGAGGGAGTCGTCGATCAACAAGAGGGGTAACGGCGAGCGGGAATCCTGTCTCGCATCACGGTTCCCTGTCGCGTCCTCGTTCGACGGCACGGCGGGAGCCTGCGCAATCGACACGCTCTCATAATACTCGCGCGTGGTCAGGCGACTGACATCCAGCACCAACACCACACGTCCCTCGGGATCGATCGTGGCCCCACCGAACACGGACCGCTCATACGGCTTCAGTCCGCCCAGCGACTTAATGACAATTTCCTGCCGGCCCAGCAATTCGTCCACCGCGCAGCCAAGTGCGCCGGTTGACGTTCGCACGATCACCACGGGGGAGGCGTCATCCGTCATCCCAGCCTCGCGTCGAATGAGGCTTCCGAGCGGATAGATTTCGATGGCTTCGTCGCCGATCTGCACAACGCGACGATCGCCCATATGCTGAATCGTCGACGCGGTCGACATCGTGACTTCGCGCACACTCGGGAGAGGGATCGCATACCGTTCTTTTCCGACCCGCACAAGCAAAGCGGTTGCGATCAACAGGGTGAGGGGCAAATGCATCGTAAACTTGGTGCCCTGCCCGCGCACCGATTCCACCTCGATATGGCCATTCATCGTTTCAATGACGCGCTTGACCACATCCATGCCGACTCCGCGTCCCGCTTGCTCACCGATGGCATCAGCGGTAGAGAATCCGGGCAGGAAGATGAACTTGATGACTTCGCTCTCGGGAAGGGTTTCAGCGACATCCTGCCTGACAAGTCCCAGCTTGACCGCCTTCGCTTTGATCTTTGCGATGTCGAGCCCCGCGCCGTCGTCTTCGACTTCGATCAGCACCGAGTTGCCCCGATGCGCAGCGTGCAGGTACACGGTACCTGCCTCCGGCTTGCCTTGAACCCGGCGGACCGACGCCGGCTCGATGCCGTGATAGACGGCATTCCTGACCAAATGCACCAGCGGGTCCACCAAACGCTCGACCACGCCGGTATCGATTTCTGTATGTTCTCCGGAGGTGACCAGATTCACCTCTTTCCCTGTGGCCCTGGCCATTTCGCGAGCCGCACGACGGAACCGGGTAAACGGAGTGCCGATCGGCACCATGCGCGCGCGGGCAATTTCATCGCGCATGCCGAGCGTCAACTGTTGCAACGATCCCATATCGTCCTGGGCGCGGCGGATCGATCCGGACAACTGCGACATAGATTCGCTGATGTCCGCGGTCACCTCGCTGATCCGGCGGGCCAGAATATTGAAGTCATCGTACTTATCGAATTCCAGACTGCCGAAGTCGCTGACACCGGGAAACGCCTGAGGCGCTGATTCCCCCTGGGACAGGGGAGAGGGCTGAAAGGAGAAGGTATGCTTGTCTTCAAATGTCCGCACCGCATCAGTCAGGCGATTTTTATTGGCCAACACCTGGGTGGCCAGCTGTTCCAGCGTGCGTAACCGCTGTTCGAGACGCCCGCGATCGATGACCAATTCGCCGACCAGGTTGAGCAGACGTTCCAAGCGATCACGGCTGACCCGGATCACCTCCCGCTCTTCTCCGGATTTTCCTTCGCCGGCATTGATCGACTCCGCAGTCTCGGCTTCATTCAAATCGGAGGGAACGACCGCTTCAGGCACGGATGGAACGGCAGAGTCCATGCCCCCTGTCGGCGAGGCTTCTCCCAACCCTTTCAATTCCTGGAGCGACGCTGCGAACCGCTGTCTCGTCCGGCTGAATACTGACGGGTCGCGCCGCATCAGAGCGCGAATGACGTCTATTGCGCGCAAGAGCACATCCGTATGACCGAGGAGAAACGTCACACGGCCTTCACGCACCGCGCCCATGAAATCTTCGATATGGTGCGTCAGATCGCCGATGGATTGGAACCCGACGGTATAGGCCGACCCCTTTAACGTATGAGCTGTGCGAAACAATTGATGGATGATATCCGGGTTGGCCGCATCCTTATCGACTCGCAACAAGTCAGTCTCAAGATTGTCCAGGTACTCCTGTGCCTCGGGAGCGAAATAGGAAATGACTTCGGCATCCAACTGAGGAATCAAATAGGCTTCCGACAATTGGAGGGAGTGATTGTGCTCGGCCGCCTGGGCAATCGGCTCAGCCGCCACGACCGCAGGAGGAGCCACTTCCCGAACGGAGGCGCGTGTGTCCGGCACGGACGCCGTAGCGGAATCTTCGGCTTGGGAGATGCCATGCTCCAGTTCACGAAGCATGGTCATAATGCAGGGCACGTCCTGCCGCAGCCGAGCCAACTGCTGCGCGTCTCGAGCCATCAGCGAACGCATCACGTCCACCGCATGCCGGATCGTGGCGATCCACTGAGGCGTGATGACGGCCGTGCCTTCGCGAACCGCTATCAGACAGTTTTCGATGGGCAAGGCCACATCACCCACGACCTGAAATCCGACCGTATAAGCTGAACCCTTGAGTGTATGGGCGACACGATACAGTTGATGAATGGTCTCCACATCCGACACGTCGATGTCCAAACGCTGGAGGAGCGTGTGAATCGTATTGAGATAGTCTTCGGCTTCAGGAGCAAAGTACGAAAGGACTTCTTCATCCATCACGGGCAGAAGGTATTCGTCAGGCGGCTCCGTCGATGTGTTCGGGGACTGTGTTGACCCGGTCTCTGGAGACGCTGCCGGCAGGAATTGCGCGCACCGTTGAACGAACCCGTCCACGAGAGAGGCATCTTCGCCTTCCCCGCGCCCAATCCGCGCCACCTGATGGCGGAAGGATGCGACGATGTCCCGGATCACATCAAAGGCGACCGGCCATTGCTCCGGAGATATCTCCTGCACATGTTCAAGCGTCTCCTCGAGTAACGCGCCAAGTTGGCCCAGACCCGGAAAACCGTACAACAGCGCCGCGCCTTTTAATTTATGGCCGATGGCGTGGAAGTCGGCCACGTCGGCCGGTTCGGGACGCGCCTTCCCTTCCAGGTGTAATGCCTTCCAGAACCGTTCCATATCGTCACCGGCTTCGGCCACGAAAATGTCCAGTAGCTGGTCGCGATCAAAATCAGCGCTCATGGCCCTGCTTCATAATCCGAGCGGGGGAATGGTCACCGCTCTCCTGGAATTCGGCTACACCAGCTTGAACTGCGCGACTGAGGAGTTGAGGCCTTCGGCCAGCTTGGCCATATCCTCGATCGTGAGTCGCGTGGAATCGGTTTGTTTCTGCGTCGCCACGGCGCCGCCCGTGAACTCCTTAATCGCGCGACCGACTTTTTCAGTCGATGAGGTCTGGTCCGAGGCCGCGCTGGCGATATTCTGGGCCAGTTCGGAAGACCGTTTCGCAATATCTGAAATTTCGGCGAACACGTCACCGGTGCGGAGGGCCGACGCAGATCCGGCTTCCACGGCCTGCGTTTCATGCTCCATCGCGACAACCGCATCCTGCGTTTCCGTTTGAATCACTTTGACGAGGTCCGCAATTTCACGCGTGGCTTGCGTGGAACTTTCCGCCAACTTTCTGACCTGGTCGGCGACGACGGCGAATCGCGCACCGGCCTCACCGGCGCCCGCCGCCTCAATGGCGGCGTTGAGCGCGAGGAGGTTCGTCTGGTTAGCGATATCACGAATGGTCGACACGATCTGGGAAATTTCCAACGAACGGTCGCCGAGGCCCTTCACCTGCTTGGACATGCGTTGCACCGCGGAACGAATGCTTTGCATATCGCGCACCGTTTCCTGCACCGCGACGTTTCCGCGTTCAGTCGCGGACAACACTTGCTTGGCGGAATCCGACGAGGCTCCGGCCGTGGTGGCGACCTGGCGCATACCGGCGGCCAGCTGTTCGACCGCGCCCAGCGTCCGCACGGATTCTTCCGCCTGCGTGCGGGCCGTTCCGGACATCTGTCCGGCAGAATCCCGGAGCGTACCGGCCGACTTGTTCACGCGGTCGGCGGCTTCGCGCACCTGTTTCAACAATTGTCCGAATCGCGCGATCATGAGGTTAAAACCGTCGGCCAGGTTTCCGAACATGTCGGCCGTCACCTCGCCTCGACGAGTCAGGTCTCCTTTACCCACTTCCGACACGAGCACGAGAAATTGCATGAGGCGCTTCTGCATCAGGTCTCGCTCTTCCTCCGTCGATACGAGAGCCGTAATACGATCGAGCATGGAGTTAAACGCCGTCGCCATCTGCCCGAGCTCATCGTGTGATCCGATTTTCGCGCGCGCCTGCAGGTTGCCGCCGGCGGCCTGTGTGGCGACACTGGCAATGTGCGAAATGTTTCGCGACAGGAAGGTCGCCAGGAGATATCCGACGAACAATCCCAGCGCCACGGCCACCAGACCACCGGCCACGAGAATAAAGGTACCGCTGGCTGCCAGGGATTGGGCGTCGTCGTTCAGATCCTTTGCCACCGCTTCAATGCTGATGATCTGCTCGTTGTGGCGCTTCACCGCGTTTTCGAATGGAGGCGTCAGGTTGACGGTCAAGGCCAGGACACCGAGGGCCCGCATTTGCTCGGCCTGTGCCGCGGACAGGGTATTGCGATCGAAGCTATCCGCCATGGCGCTGAGCGCGCCATCCGCTTCCTGGAAATACTTTTTGAGCGCCGGCTCAAACAGCGTGAGGTCTTTTATTTCGTCGCGGCCTGATCGGGACACCCGCAAGTTGGTGCTCTTATAGTTAGTCACGGCTTTCTCGATCTCGGCTTTCAACGGGGGGAGTTTCGTGATCTCCTGGGCGAAGTCGCTTTGTTTGGTGGCAGACGCGACGTCCAGCAAGATCTGGTGATGCTTGGTGAGCGCCGTTCCCATCTGAGCGAAATCGGCGAGCGGCACTGTGTAGCCCGCGTACACGGTTTGCGACTGGGCACTGAGCTGGCGCAGCGTGAATACGCCGACGCTGGCCATGATCAAGATGATGAAACTCACCAGGCCAAAACTGAGCAGCAGCTTCGATCGTGTGTTCATGTCCTGGAATCGATTCGTGACGCCTTGCCCGATCATGGTGCGCTCCTCCTTGTTACTGCGTTCTCAACGTTCGATTCCCGGTCGCACAATCCCTCGTCGCGCGGGCCTACGAACCGCCATCACTCTGTCCCTTACACAACCGGCCATGCGGCACTCCCCCCGTCCACCTGCGCAAAGACCTGCGGTACTTCCAGGACGCCTCCCAGACGGTGGTCCAGACGGAGGACTGCCGACACACAGGGTCGCGCGCCAGCCGGACCCGCTTGCATGGCCGGCAGCAGATGCTCGCGGGAAACCGTATGAATTTCCGGAACGTGATCGACCAGCACACCTACCTGTCTGGCGCCGTGACGTATCACCACCGCAATCGGCAGCGGCCTGGTAGTCACCGACAAGCCGAGGCTCCCGCGCAAATCAACCAGCGTAATCACCGTGCCCCGGAGGTTGGTCACTCCCGTCAGATAGCTGGGCATGCTGGGCACGGCCGTCACGGATTCCACCTCGAACACTTCACTGACATGGTGTAGATTGATGGCGAAGAGCTCTCCTCCCAGCGTCAACACGCACATGCGCAGCGCGCCTTCGGTCGGTGCGGCGGAAGGCCTCGATGAACCGGAGGATCCCTGGGCCGGAGAGGCAGCGGAAGGCTGAGACTGGATGAGTGGAACGTCGCTCATGAGTTAGTTCAATGCCCGTTTCACGGCTGCCACCAATTCTTCGGCCTTGAACGGCTTCACCACATACCCGTTCGCGCCCTGTTGCTGCCCCCAGAACTTATCGCTTTCCTGTCCCTTGGACGTGCACAGCACGATCGGAATGCCTTTGAACCGGTCATCGCCCTTCAAGTCGCGGCACGCTTGGAATCCGTTGCGCCCGGGCATGACGACGTCCAGCACGATCAGATCCGGCTTATCCAACGCCAACTTGTCTTCGAGTTTATCGGTATTCGGATAAGACACCACCGTATGATTGGCAGACTTGAGATACCCTTCGATCAACTGCAGTTCGGCGTACGAATCATCGACCACAACAATTTTGCTCATGAATCCATCCCCCCTTCAAAGCGGATACCCGTGTGCGACTGGCATATGTCGAGTTCGCCGTCGCGCCTACTTCATAGGAATGACAATGCTGATGGCGCCAGCTAGATCACCCTCATGCCAGCCCTCTTTCTTGGCGCCGGTGACATCGCGCTCGCCTTTCGGATTTCCATGACAGCTGAGACACGTGGTCGCAGCATATTCCGGATCCATCATGCGCAGCACCGGTCTCCCGTCCAATATGGTGGCCTTGCTATATGGCTGTCCTTTCGGATGGCGCGTGTCCGCAAAAATCCGTAACACTTCGGACTCGAACTCATCCGGCCGGTTTCCGGGAAACCGATAGTCAATGCTGGTCAGCTTCACGCGAATACCGGTCTTGCGGTAGAAGCGTTCGCCCGATTTGCGCGCGAACACGGCGGGAATAATGCCTTTGAAGCCGACGCCCTGCTTGTTGATCACGGGCTGCGCCTCGTCGATCACTTCTTTCTCCGATTCCACCATGGCGAGGAACAACGGCGCTTGCGGAACAGTGGCGGGGCGGCTCAGATCAATCTTGGTCGCCTTGCGAAACCGGTCGATAACCTGGTTGGCGACATAGTCCCCGGTGAATCCCTTGTCCCCTTTACTGGCATCATTGATCGTGACCTGGTTTTCGGATAGAACACCGCGTCCGACCTGCACCAATTTAATAAGTAACTCCGCCGTTTCCACCTCGGTATTGGCCGATGCCGGAACGGGCAGCCCCACACAGGCCGCCGTCAGGACAGCCACCACCATTGCGCTGATTCCATGATTTCCCATGCCCCCTCCTCCTGCCGATCTCAATGTCGCTCCTGAGGAATTCGATCGCTCCCACTGCGCCAAACCTCTGTCAAAGATAGCGCAAAATCAGTCATTGACAATTTTTGGCCTGATGACGGTTTCGTCAGCCCCTGCAGCCCCGGCCTGCCTCGTGCACGTTCGGTGCCAAACAAAACAATTACTTAGAATTCCCCGAATGAGCGGAGGCGTCTGAAATGAAGTCGGCGATTTTGCGGATGATTAGATGTGGACGATCAACTATACCCACTATGGTCAGGGAGTCTGAGCAGGGACCTCAATTGTTCAAGATTTTCATCGAAGCGCCAAAGTTTGGTCGCTTGACGGTGGAAGCGTCAAACTGACATGGGAGCCGACGGCAGCGGAGAGTTCGAAGATGACGCCCGATTGGGCTACCGGAGCCATGCCAGAAGAGGAGCGAGATCAAGGTGCCGGCCGACGTGATCCGCCCAGCGGTCCATCGCGTTGAGCCGTGTCTCATTCACGCGTTGGGAGTCTTCAAGGGGAACCGCCGATAACCCCTTGCGGCTGCGCAGCCGGTTCAACCAGGCCCGGCGAAAAGACGGCTGATCGAAGAGGCCATGGACATAGGTCCCCCACACCAACCCATCATGGCGCACCGCGCCATCCTGAAATTCCTCTGCGCGAGGAATTTCTCTACCGTGATCCTTCAGCCCGCCTCGCTTTTCCAGAAGCTGGAAGCAAGGCTGAAGCCCGCCGCGATCAGTTCTGCCCATGTGAATGAGATACCCCCGGACAGGCAATGTGGTTGATCCGTCAATATGCAGCGCCTGCGCCTCGACCTGCTCCGTAATCTTGTCCCGCGCCAGGACGGTAGTGACCGGCAACAATCCCAAACCGGTTCCCTGGCCGCCGGTCTCCACTCCGTCGGGATCGGCGATCCATTGGCCCAGCATCTGATACCCGCCGCAGATGCCAACCACTTCCCCTCCACGTTGCACATGATCATGCAACAGGCGCTCAAAGCCCTTCTCCCGGAGGTACCCCAGATCCGACAGCGTCGTCTTCGAGCCGGGAATGACCATCACGTCAGCTCCGGCTGCCTCCCCGGGGCTTGCGACATACCGCAACGCCACATCGGTTTCTTCAGCAAGCGCGTTGAAATCGGTGAAGTTGCTCATGTGCGGCACGAGCAGCACGGCAATGTTGGCACGATCAGCTGCGAAGGAAACTCGTCCACCGGCGCCAGCATCAAGGCTATCTTCCTGATCCAATGTGAGATCGCGAAGGTACGGCAGGACTCCAAGGACGGGTATCCCCGTCCGTTCGGTGAGAAAACGGACGCCGTCGTCGAAGAGCGCCCTATCCCCGCGAAACTTGTTGATCACGATCCCGCAAACGCGGGCACGTTCCTCCGGCGCAATCAGGTCGAGGGTCCCGATGATTTGAGCGAAGACGCCTCCGCGGTCGATATCCCCCACCAGCACCACGTGAGCATCAGCCAGTTCCACCATGGGCCAGTTCACGAGATCGCGATCGCGCAAATTCACTTCAGCGGCGCTGCCGGCCCCCTCGATCACGATCACCTCATACTGTCCAGCGAGCCGTTCGTAGCTCTCCCGCACCGCGCGCAGTAATTCCGAGTCGCGTCCGCGTGTGAAGTACGCCCGGGCATCCAATGTCGCGAAGACTCTCCCCTGCACCACCACTTGCGATCGGGCGTTGGATTCCGGTTTGAGCAAGATCGGATTCATGTCGACATGGGGAGCAATCCCGCAAGCCTCGGCTTGCAACGCCTGCGCACGCCCGATCTCCCCGCCCTCCGGTGTGACGAATGAGTTAAGGGACATGTTCTGTGCCTTGAAGGGGGCCACGCGCATTCCGGCGCGATGCAGGAGCCGGCAGAGGCCGGCCGTGACCATGCTTTTCCCGACATCGGAGCCGGTTCCAAGAATCGCAATGGCTTTGGCGCGGGAAGGATGGTTCATAGGAATGAGGACGTTCAGATACGAGCCCTATCGACCCACTGTGCCGCCAAGGTCAAGCCCTGGAGGAGACATTCAGCCACGACCCGGCCGATCATGGATCCGATCTCCGTATGCGTTCCCGCATACGGATGCCAGGGACCCTTTCCTCGTATGGCGGAAGCGACAACCACGGCATCCGTCCCCGTACCGGTCGCACCGGCGAGACCGGTACAGCTGGGAATGGCATGATCCCGCAACACGGCGGTTTTGCTCTCCGTCGCCACCTGCACCGCGCCGACCATGGCAGAGACTGCCAGACACCCATTCGTGACCAGAATGAGATTAATCGTTCCTGCCGCCGCGCCGCCCGGTTTGTCTTGTACACGCCGCACAGGCTCCCCCGCCCGCACGGCATTGGTGACCCCCACGGTGGCAAAACCCTCCACCCAGATTCCATCGCCCTCCTCTCGATGAGCCACCAGCTGCGTCATGGGGACTGCCGTCATGAGACCGACACAGTCGGTGTCTACTCCGAGCATTTCCGCAAGCCGCCTCAGAGAATGGGATGGATGCTCCCAGTTTCCTCCTGCGCCTGATCCTGGCGGATTCGAAGGAACCTGATGATTCAGGATGTATCTGGCCGTTCGAAGCCCTCCTCCTCGCGGAGCAGAGGACAACACGCGCATGCGTGCGCCAAGATCCACAATGAGCGTGTCGGAAACAACCCGATGCCGAACAGAGAATCGGTCTGCACGAACCCCGGTCATGCTCGGATGTTCCCGATGATGTCCGACAGGGATTGGAGCAGTCGATCATTGTCAAGGCGCGACCGAACGGCGACCCGTATCGAACGATCATTCAGTCCCGGCACCTGCGAGCAATCTCGAACCAAGAGCCCTTGCCGCCGAAACGCCGATACCACGCGCGCAGACTTCAATCTTGCCGGCAATTCCAGGAGCAGGAAGTTGGCCGCGGAGGGAAAAATCGAACAGCCGGGCAATCGCTCCAGTCCTTTCGCGAACCGCGCCCGCTCTTGCTCCATGAACCGGAGACTCCGCCAGTTGTGCCGCCAGTCATGTAATGCGATCCGGGCAGCTCGCTGAGCGAGCATATTCACCGACCAGGGAGGCTGATGAGCGCCCAATTGCTTGATGACCTTGGGATTCCCGACCGCATAGCCCACACGAAGGCCTGGCAATCCGTAAAACTTAGTAAAACTCCGCAACACGACGGTCCGCGCCGGAAGGCCTTCCGGCAGTATCGAGGCCTGCTCGCAATATTCGGCAAAGGTTTCATCTACGAGGCACCATTGTCCAAGGCGAGCCGCCCGACGAGCCAGCTTCCTGACCATGGCGGCATCGCACACTTGCCCGGTCGGGCTGTTGGGATTACACAGCATCACCGCATCAGGAGACAGGCTGTTTCCTTTGTTCGAAGACGCATCCAGAGCGGTCAAGACCTGTTCAAGCGGAGGCCGGTATCCGTCTGCACGCGCGGCCATGACGCTGCTGATCTGCCCCCCGACCCTGGCCATGGCGGTCGAATATTCGGAGAAGGTCGGGCCAATGACCAGAAGATGTCTAATCTGTAAGGCCTCGGGAAGCAGGTGGATCAATTCGGTCGACCCATTACCGACCAGAAACTCTTCCGGCGTACGGTCCCAAAACCTCGCCAGCGCCTCCCGCAGATCCCAACAGGTCGAATCCGGGTAATGGCGCAGCAGTTCACCCGTTTGACTGATCGCCCGCCAGGCCGCAGGGGATGGTCCCAGGGGATTGATGCTGGCGCTGAAATCCAGCAGATGCCGGACATCTCGCCCCGATTCACGAGCCGCCGCGTAGACATCCCCGCCGTGAGCCGGGCGCTTCATGATACCCATAGGGAGAGCAGGGCGAAGAACAGACCCAGCCCATAGGTGACAACCATGATGCGAGACGCTTGGCGGATATGCTCCGGACTTATCTCTGCGGCCCCCTCACCGATGAGCGGAGCCTCGTGAGGCACGCCATCATAATAATTTCTTCCACCAAGTCGCACGCCCAAAGCGCCGGCCATGGCGGCTTCCGGCCTTCCGCTGTTCGGACTGGGATGTTTGTCGCCGTCTCGATGGAGCATGTACCAACTTTCGTGGATACGATGCCACTGGCCGGTCGAAAGGCCTGCAGCCAGCGCGATGAACCCGCCGGCCAATCGCGCCGGTACCCAGTTCATCACATCATCGAGTCTGGCTGAGGCCCAGCCGAAATGTTCATAGCGTTCATCGCGATGACCGATCATGGAATCGAGTGTGTTGACCGCCTTATACGCCAGCGCAAGCGGTGCCCCGCCCAGGGACAGATACACCAATGGCGCGATGATTCCGTCGGAGGTGCTTTCGGCGATGGTTTCCACCGCGGCTCGGGCAATTTCAGGCTCTGTCAAGGTCGCACTGTCACGGCCGACAATCATCGCCACGGCTTCACGGGCGCCAGACAGATTACCTGCAGTCAACTCGCGGAGCACCGCGTGAACGTGGTCAAACAGATCGCGCCCGGCCAGCGTCGTATACGCCAATCCGATGCCGACCACCTGCCCAAGCAGAGGAGCGACCTCCATCACCTGCGCAATCACCCACGTTGCAGCGGCGTACACTGCGGCAGGTAGGCCCAGCGCCAAACAGCTCCCCGCAATCTGAAGGGCCTGCTCGCTCCGGCAGACGGCGCGGACATGATGATCAACCCAGGCGATGACCGCTCCCATCCCCCTCACCGGATGGGGCAACCAGCGGGGATCCCCTGCCGCGGCATCAAGCACCGCAGCGAGCGCTAATTCCACCCCGGTCATCGGGCCATCCCCAACGCCGGAATCAACAAGAGGAAGAGGATCTCGATCACTTCGTTCGTGGCCCCGAGAACATCCCCCGTCACGCCTCCCAGCAACGTGAGACACCGTTGCCTAATCAGGGCCAGCAACAGAATCCCCATGCCCATCGTCGCAACCGCAACACTTCCGCCCAATGCTATCGTCAAGGCGACGGCCAACACGAGGCTTGAGAGCAAGACAGGCGGCCAGGATAAATGGGTGAGAAACGATGCCGCCAGTCCGCCGTCGCGTCGGGCTGAAGGAGAGGCCCACGCCAGACTGACCATCGCCCAGCGACCCAGTGCCGGCATGCACAGCAACACCGGCAGCCGCAGCGCGGCAGGCAGCGCGAGCAACCCGGCATACCGCAGCAATAAAGAAAGAAACAGGGCCGCCGCGCCGAACGCCCCGACTCGCGGATCGCGCATGATCCGCAGACGGTCCTCAACGGTTCGGCCGCCGGCTATTCCATCCACTGTGTCCGCCAGGCCATCCTGATGCAACCCTCGCGTCAGCAGCACGACCAGGACGATCAATAACGCATTGCTGACCTCCGCTGCCAGCCACGAACGCAAGCCAACGTCGGCCAACACCGTCAGACCGCCGATCAGGAGGCCGACAGTGGAATACCAGGCCATCGATGCCGCCAACTCATGACCCGTCGGCGCATGGTCATGTCGGCTGATCGGGATCGCCGTCAGGAAATGCCAGGCGAACACAAACGGTCTCGTCATGGCGGCAATTTCAGTCACGTTGCGAGACACCGGCTTCATCGAACGTCGCCATCTCGGTGAGAATCTTGATCGAGGCCTGCACCAGCCCCATTCCGAGACAAGCCCCCGTGCCTTCGCCCAAACGGAGATCAAGATCGAGCAGAGGTTGGAGATGTAACGACTCCAAGATCGCCTGATGCCCTCGTTCAACCGATCGATGCGAGGCGATCAGGTACTCGCGGCATAGCGGCTGTATGCCCACGGCAATCAATGCGGCGGCGCCGGCAATAAATCCATCCAATACCACGGGCACTCGTGCCGCCGCCGCGCCAAGCATGAGGCCGGCCAGCCCGGCGATTTCGAGTCCACCCACCTTGGCCACCACGTCGAGCGCATCAGCCCGATCGGGGCGATGCCTATCCAGCGCCTGCTGAATGACCGACACCTTGCGAGCCTGTCCGGCTTCATCGATGCCGGTACCGCGCCCGGTCACTTCAGCGACCGGGCGACCGGTCATGACCGCCGCAATCGCCGCGCTCGGAGTCGTGTTACCAATCCCCATTTCGCCCGTGCCGATGAGCCCGATGCCTTCTTGCGCAGCCTCGGTAGCCAAATCTATTCCAACCTGCAATGCCTGTCGTGCCTGTGCCAGGGTCATGGCCGGTTCACGCAACAGATTGTTCGTCCCATTCATGATCTTCTTCTGAATGAGGCCCGGCACGGACTCAAAGTCATAGGCCACCCCGATATCCACCACCCGGACCTCGACGCCACTATGCCGCGCCAACACATTCACCCCGGCGCCGCCCCGAAGGAAATTCAGGACCATTTGAGGTGTGACTTCAGGCGGATAGGCGCTCACGCCTTCCATCGCCACCCCATGATCCGCCGCAAAGGTATAGACGACTCCACGCGGGAGATTAGGCTTCACGTCACCCGTGATCATGGCGTACTGAACGGCCATCTCCTCCAGCCGTCCCAGACTGCCAAGCGGCTTGGTCAATCGATCAAGCCGCGCCTGAGCTTGCTTCCCGCTATCACGATTCACCGGTTGAATCAGGCCCACCACCTCATCGAGCGTCATGGTCTCTCCCTATCCTATTTGAGCCTGAGCGACTGGCCGCACATGACAACATAGACCTCGTCAGCCGAGGCGGCTACCTGCTGATTGACCCGCCCCGCGACATCGCGGAAAGCGCGCGCGCTGCGGCTGGCCGGCACCAGGCTAAAACCCAGTTCATTGCTCACCAGCACGACACGCGCCGGAATGCGGCGAATGGCCTGCAAGACCTCATCGACCCGGTCAGTCATATCCACGCCGGCGAGACGGCGCCCGCAGACATTGCTCAGCCAGAGCGTCAGACAATCGACGACAATGGTGCGATAGCCGTGGCCTTCAGATCGAAACCAGGCGGCCAGATCACGCGGCACCTCAGCCGTCACCCAATCGGCGGACCGTGTCGCACGGTGCCGCGCAATACGCGCCTGCATTTCCGTATCCAGTCCTTGCCCTGTCGCGACAAAGGCCTTGGGTGTTCGGCTGCCTGCCCGCTCCAGCGCCGCTTGACTCTTCCCTGAAGCCGCTCCACCCACGACCAGAATAAGACGTGACCGTGATCGCCGCGGCTGCTTCGTCGATTTACTTGGAGGAGGCATCGGATTCACGCTGCCACAAAAACTCCGGCTCACCCTGCGTTTTGGCTACCCAGCGCGCCATGACAAACAGCGCATCACTTAAGCGGTTCAGATACTTGTTGAGCTCGGCCGACACGTCTTCTTCCCGGCTGAGCCGGATGCAGTCGCGCTCGGCCCGGCGACAGATCGTACGCGCTTGATGCAGCGTGGCCGAAACTTTTCCCCCGCCCGGCAGAATAAATTCCTTGAGCGGGGCCAGGTCCTCCTGACAGCGATCGATCATCTGCTCGAGCCGGGTCACATCGCTGCCCGTGACCTTCGGCATGTTCGGAAACGTCTGGCCTGGCGCGGTGGCGAGCAAACTCCCGACATCAAACAACTTATTCTGAATCCAGCGCAGGTCCGCCTCGAGTTGCGCGGAAGCGGGGGACGCGCTCCCACCCTCGGCATTCATCGCCCGTACTAATCCTACGGACGCATTCAGTTCATCGACGGCGCCATAGGCTTCAACCCGCAGGCAGTCCTTCCATACCTGCTGCCCCCCTGCGAGTCTTGTGCGGCCCGCGTCGCCGGTTCTCGTATAGACCTTGGTGATTCGCATCCCCGCCTTCACTCCTTCCCTCGCACTCTATTTCCCCATGTCTCATAGTGCACCAGTTCCTGCACGGGAAGTCTGGCGCGCCAGCCCGCAGTTTCAAGATCTGGCTTTGTCGCAAACTCTGATACGTAGCCGAGACAGAGGTAGGCCAGCACCTTAACCGACCTCGGAATGTCGAGCACCTGCTTTAATGCGGTATGACTCAAGATGCTCACCCAGCCGACCCCGATCCCTTCGACCCGCGCCGCCAACCACAGGTTCTGAATGGCGCAACAGGTACTATACAGATCCGTATCCCGCACCGTCGAACGGCCGAGGACGTGAGGACCGCCTCGTTGCCGACTGCACGTCACACAGAGATTCACCGATGATTCCTCGATACCCTCGAGCTTGAGAGTTCGATACAGGTCCGCGCGTGGCTTCTTGTAGCGCAA